>DATNJO010000201.1:0-7292 GCA_035603895.1 Pyrinomonadaceae bacterium | reverse complement strand
ACACCCGCAAGCCGAATCGTGGCCGGCTGCTTTCCATCGTCGCCGTAGGTCAAACCGTTGCTCGCGATCTCCATCGACGACGTTACGACCAAACCGTTCGCCGGCGTGTTGAGATAAGTCAAAGACAAAAGCACCGGCAGACCATTTGTCGGGAAACTATCCGTGAGCGCGTTGCGAATTTCGGTGTCGGGCGTTTTCGCTGTCGCCGGTTTTGCCTCAGTTGAAGCCGTAGCTGGTCCATCGACGTAACCGCGCGGCGCACGCACCGTCAGCTCCGGTTGACCAACCACACTGATCTTCACGTGACGAAACTTCGCTACCTTTTCTTCATCCTTTTCCGGCCGCCACGCCACGAGGTAATAGTTCGAAGTCTCGTCGAGAACCTTGCTTACCCATTTATCGAAAAAGTTTGTGCCGCGCAGTGCGCGTCCGCCGGTTTGGGCGGCGAGTGCATTGAGCGCATCCTGATTGGCTTCGAGCTCACCGATGGAAGCAAGATCAAGCCGGCCGTTTGGGTCCATTGGTCTTTTGTTGCCGGCATCGCGAAAGGTGTCGTTGACCAGCCCCTGCGCGTGAATCGTGTAGACGACTACACCCGCACGTTGCGCGGCATCGATAACGTGATCGAGTTTGTCGCGCGTGGTTGCGGCATGTGGTCCAGCGTCGAGCAGAAAACCATCTGACACGAAGAACGCGAGCTTGCGGCCGGGCGCACGCTGGGCGGAACGCATCAACGACTCAAGCGAGTTATAAGTGTTCTGTGTTACCTGTCCGGCCTGCATGAGCACCGCGCGCGCACTGTTCTTGACCTGCGTTTCACACGAGGCTCGAATGAGCGCGAGAGCCTGTCTCGCTCTTTTGAAAGTCGCCGCGCCCTTCATGCACTCCTCGATATAAAAGTTGAGCACTTTGGTGTCCGACCTGTTCGTGTCGATGTTCAGCGCCATGAACTCCGTCATCGGCGTCGAGTTGCCGGCACTGTAACCATGCACGTCGTACATTCGCGGGATCAGTCGAGCGAGCGCCGCATCGAGCACTGCTCTGTTGTTTGTAAACTGTTCGAGAAAACCGATCTGACCGCTGGCGGAAGCAATCGCCACGCTGTCTTTCGTGTTCATCTCTTGCTCGAGAAAGTGCTGCAACATCATCCGCGTGCGACTCAGGCTATCTGGCGAGAGATGAAGATCGTCGATGAAGAAAACGATCGTGCGGCCTGGAACATTCGCTGGTGGCAGTGGCGCACTGGAATTAACGCCGAGACCGCGCGCGGCAAGTTCACCCTCGCGCGTGCTGCCGGCCGCGATCCGTTCGAAGAAAGCGACCTGCCGCGGTTTGCCGTCGACGATCAGCTCAAACTGATCGCTCTTCAGCCCGTCGACAAAGTTTCCCTTCTTATCGAGAACAGTCACCGCCGTTTGCACCAACTCGGTCCTGGTGCGGATGACTTCGGTTTCCTGGGCGTTGACCACCGCAAGGTTGATGACGAGTAGGAGGAGCAGGTAAAGAGACTTCATGGGATTTTCTCCGACCGGGATGATATGATTAATACGCCAATGTCTCAATATTCCCCTGAACAATCTGCCAAAACCCGAACTGAAACCGACTCGATGGGAGACATCGAGGTAGCCGCCGACCGCTACTGGGGCGCGCAGACCGAACGCTCGCTGCACCACTTCAACATCGGCGACGATCGGATGCCGCGCGAGATGATTCGCGCGCTCGGAATACTCAAAAAAGCCGCTGCGCAGGTCAACGAAGAACTCGGAAAACTTCCGCCTGACAAAGCCAAACTGATCGTGCAGGCTTGCGACGAAGTGATCGAAGGCAAACTCGACAGCCACTTTCCACTGCGCGTTTGGCAAACCGGCAGCGGCACCCAAACCAACATGAACGCCAACGAGGTGATCTCGAATCGTGCGATCGAGCTTGCCGGCGGCGTCATGGGCAGCAAGAAACCGATCCATCCAAACGACGACGTGAACATGTCGCAGTCTTCAAATGACACGTTTCCGACCGCGATGTACATCGCCGCCGCCGAACAGTTGAACAAACTGATTCCGCGCGTACAGGAACTGCACGATGCGATCGACGCGAAGGCGAAAGAGTTTGCCGGTGTGGTGAAAATCGGCCGCACGCATCTTCAGGACGCAACGCCGCTGACAGTCGATCAGGAGATGGGCGGTTGGGCCAGCCTGGTTGAAAGAGACGTCGAACGCCTGAAAGCCGCCATGCCCGGTCTGCTCGATCTCGCGATCGGCGGCACCGCCGTCGGCACGGGTCTCAATTCGCATCCGGAATTTGGCGAACGCGCGGCGCAGAAGATTGCCGATTTGACCGGTCTGCCGTTCCGTTCGCACCCAAACAAGTTTGCGGCGCTCTCGGCCCATGACGAACTCGTATTCGCCAGCGGTTCGATAAAAACTCTCGCCTCTTCGCTGATGAAGATCGCGAACGACGTTCGCTGGCTCGCTTCCGGTCCACGCGCCGGACTTGGCGAGTTGATCCTGCCGGAAAACGAGCCCGGCTCGTCGATCATGCCCGGCAAAGTAAATCCGACGCAGAGTGAAGCGATGACGATGGTCGCGGTCCAGGTGTTCGGTAACGATCTCGCAACGAGTTTCGGCGGTTCCCAGGGCAATTTCGAGTTGAACGTTTACAAGCCAGTGATGATTCACAACTTTCTTCACTCGGTGCGCCTGCTGCACGATGCGATTCGCAGTTTTGTCGAGTTCTGCATCTCCGGCATCGAGCTCAATCGCGATCAGATTGACGCGCATCTGAATGCGTCGCTGATGCTGGTCACGGCGTTGAATCCTCACATCGGTTACGACAAAGCCGCCCAGGTAGCAAAGAACGCTCACAAAAAGAAAATCAGCCTGCGCGAGTCGGCTGTGGAGCTGGGGTATCTGAGCGGAGAAGACTTTGACCGGCTGGTAAAGCCGGAGGAGATGACACACCCGTAAACTCCCGGCGCGGATCTACCAGTTGAACGTTGCCTGATAAGAAGGACAAAGTTAAAGAGAACGTTTGCGGCTCGTTTTACGTCGACGCGTCGTGTATCGACTGCGACGTCTGTCGCGACACGGCGCCGGAAAACTTCATGCGCTGTGACGAAAACAACTACTCGTTTGTCTACAAGCAGCCGGAAACGGTGGAAGAGCAGGCGATGTGTGAGGAAGCGATGAGTTGTTGCCCGGTGGAAGCTATTGGGAACGACGGATGACTTTCACTAATCCGTCTTCGACCAAAACCTCATAAGTCCTGATTCTCTCCCGCACAGTCAGACATTCACCGCTACGCACGTCAAACTGCCAGCCGTGCCAACCACATTCAACAATGTGCCCACAGAACACTCCTTCCGACAACAACGCGCCCTTGTGTGGACAGAAATTTTCGGTGGCATAGTATTCGCCATTCACATTGTAAATAGCCAACTCGTTGCCATCAGGAAGTTCCACTCTGACGCAGGCGCCGGGTTGTAAATCGTGGACTGCGCCCACGGTCAAAGTATTGAATGGTTGCATGAATGAATGGTATCAAAACACGCAAGATCTCGCTTTCGAGGCGTTCTGGTATTCCGCGGCAGTTACAATCTCTCCCAGCCGTGAAACGAGAGAATACGGAAGGTGAGATTATGAAGCGACTTTTTACCATTACCCAACTGATGGCCCTCGTGCTGGCAGCGACAACTGTTCTGCACGCCCAGGAAACAAGAACTACTGACACTGCAAAGCGCCAAACGCGCATCACTGTCGGTGGCGACGCGATCGTTCAGGCCCAGCCCGACACCGCGATCCTGACGATCTCGGTCGTCACGCAAAGCAAAACCGCCATCGAGGCGCAACAGCAGAACGCAACTAAAACCGACGCCGTCGTGCGCGCGTTGAAAGCCGCCGCCGGAACCGGCGCTGAAGTCAAAACCAGCGGTTACAGCCTGCAACCGATGCGCGTTTATCGCGAGAATCAGCCGCCGACAATCACCGGTTACGAAGCGCGTAACACGGTCACCCTGACGACAGGCGAACTGGCGAAACTCGGCAACATCATTGACGCCGTCGGCCAGGCCGGAGCGAACGACATCACTGGTGTTTCGTTCACGTTGCGGCAGGATCGTCCCGCTCGCGATCGCGCGCTGCAAGAAGCGACGCAGGAAGCGATGAATAAGGCGAAGGTCATGGCTCAGGCAATCGGTGGCCGTGTGGTGATGATTGCCGAAGTCGTCGAAGAAGGCTTTCAAAGACCCCCGCAACCGGTTTACCAGGCCGAAGCATTCATGGCGAAGCGCGACACCTCGACACCCATTGAGATCGGTTCGCTCGACATCTCTTCGCGCGTGCAACTGGTTGCCATTGTGGAGACGAATCCGTAATGACGAGTTTTTACAAACCCCCTTGCCCCCGAGCACTTATGTTACCGGTTAAGGAGGGAAGCTAATGGACAGGTACCGAAAGGATATGGATGACGAAAGGGATTATTACCCGCGTGAGGAACGTTTGAGACGCGAAACATTAGGGTCATACGACGAACCACGTCCGCGATTTGACACTGAAAGGCATTGGGAAGATGAAGGCCGGCCCGGATTTGGCCGTGGCCGCTTTGGCGAACGCGCCAACTACGAATCCGGCGAACCCCGCTACAGCGACACACGCGAACGCTGGAACGAAGAAGAGCGGTTTCGTGATGAAGGGCGGCGCAACACGTTGTACGACATTCGCGGCGATCTCGGCACGGGACGCGACCGCGAGCGCTACAGTTCGGAACGTTCGCGTCTGCGCTGCCGCGACGTCATGACAACGGATCTCGCGGTGGCCACACGCGACACGCGGCTGACGCAGGTTGCGTTGATGATGAAACAGGAAGACACGGGCGTCATTCCCGTAGTCGAATACGACGTGATGGCTGGCAACGGTAGAACGACCGAAACCGATCGCACCGATCTGGATGGGCGAGACGACCGCCAGTATGACAACCGGTCTTACTCGCGCGGCAAACTCGTCGGCCTGATCACCGATCGCGACATCGTCATTCGCGCGACAGCGGAAGGCAAAGACTGCAACAACACTCGCGCCGAAGACATCATGTCAGTCGACATTCACACTGTGCGGCCGAACGATCGCGTGGTTGAGGTGATCCGCAAGATGGCTAGCAAGCAGGTGCGGCGCATTCCGGTCGTGAACGACAACCGCTATCTCATGGGCATGATCTCGATGGCCGACGTGGCCCAGGAAGTCGACGACGATCGCGAATTAGGTGAGGCACTGGAGGAGATTTCCAAGACCACATCCTTTTGGAATCGCGTGTTCGGTTGATCCATTTAACAACGTCCACAGATTGCACTGATTTACAATCGGTGTAATCTGTGGATATTCTTTTGCCATGCGAAACGAAGATCGTGATTTCTCGCTGATCCGGCGAGCTCAGCGGGTTGTACCGTCCGGACGTCTCTGGAATCCGGCTGCGGACGTGTATCGCTCAAACGACGGCTGGGTCGTAAAAATAGATTTGGCGGGCGTTTGTTCTGACGAATTGGAAATTGAGATTCAGGACTCAATGCTGCGCATCAGCGGCTGCCGGAAAGACACCGTTATTCGCGAGGGTTTTATTTACCAGCAAATGGAGATCACCTACAGCCGTTTTGAGAAAACTATTCAGTTTCCCGCTCCCATCGAAGGAGCGTCACTTAAACACGATTACCGCGACGGTTTTTTGATTATTAACCTGCAACGTGGCGAAGATGCGTAAAAGTCATGGCTGAATCTGACGGAAATCAACCAATTCAAAATCTCCCGTTCGAAATTCCGGTGCTGGCGCTGCAAAACCTGACCGTTTTTCCGGAAACAGTAGTGCCGCTCGGCGTTGGCCGCCCGCGTTCGATGGCCGCGGTTGAGACTGCGCTGTCGACACCGGAAAAGTTGATGGGGTGCATTACCGTGCGGCCCGACAGTCCGGACGACACCGACGCATCGACAAAGGATCTTTACGAGGTCGGCACACTGGTGATGATCAAGCGTATGGATCGCTCCGGCGACGCGATGCGCATCGTGGTCCAGGGAACCGAACGCATTAAGGTAATCGAGTGGAAACACGAGGACCCTTACCTGCGCGCGGTCGTTCAGATCATGCCGGAGCCGAACACCGTCGATGCCGACCAGGTCGAAGCAGCTAAGAGAAATTTGCAGCAGATGCTTCAGGAAGCGTTGAGTCTGCTACCAAATGTTCCGACTGAAGTACGGATGGCAGTACTGGGCGCTTCCGATCCGGTTCGGTTGGCGTATTTCCTCGGTTCGGTGCTCACGCTGGGCGTCGAAGAAGAGCAGAAGATGCTCGAAGCGGATACCGCCGACGAACTCCTGCGTCTCGCGCACTCGAACCTCGCTCACGAACTCGACATCATGCAACTGCGCACGAAGATCGCTTCCGAAGCGCAGGTTGAAATGGACAAAGCGCAACGCGATTACGTGTTGCGGCAGCAGATGCGCGCCATCCAGAAGGAACTCGGTGAAGACGAGACGGGCGAAGCGGCGGAAGCCGAGATGTTGCGCGAGCGACTGGAAAAGACCGATCTGCCGGATGAGGTACGCACCGAAGCCGAACGCGAGTTGAAACGGTTAGAACGTCTGCCGCAGGCCGCGCCGGATTACCAGGTCATCCGCACGTATCTCGACTTCGTGCTGGAGTTGCCGTGGAAGAAGTCGTCTGAAGACAAACTCGATCTGCCAGAAGCGCGGCGCATTCTTGATGAAGATCACTTCGGACTCGAAGATGTTAAGGAGCGAATTCTTGAGTTTCTGGCAGTAATCAAACTGCGGCCGGACACGAAGAGTCCGATTCTGTTGTTTGTCGGTCCGCCGGGAGTCGGCAAAACATCGCTCGGCCGATCGATCGCGCGTGCGCTCGGACGGCAGTTTGAACGCATGTCGCTTGGCGGTGTGCGTGATGAGGCTGAGTTGCGCGGTCATCGCCGCACATACATCGGCGCGTTGCCGGGACGAATCATTCAGTCGATCCGTCGCGCGGGTGTTAACAACCCGGTGCTGATGCTCGACGAGATCGACAAGCTCGGCGCTGATTATCGCGGCGACCCGGCGGCGGCGTTGCTCGAGATTCTCGATCCGCAACAGAACAATTCGTTTCGCGATCACTATCTCGACTTGCCGTTTGACCTTTCGAAGATCTTTTTCATCGCCACGGCAAATCAGCTCGGACCGATTCCCGCGCCGTTGCGCGATCGCATGGAGATCATCCGGCTCGCGGGTTACAGCGATCGCGAGAAACTGGAGATCGCGAAGCGT
>DATNJO010000200.1:0-11639 GCA_035603895.1 Pyrinomonadaceae bacterium | reverse complement strand
GGTGATGTAGGGCATGATGCCGAGCGCGAAGATCGAGATCTTCTGCAGGTTGCCGCCCGAGAAGAGGTCGAGCACGCCGAGCAGCGTTCCCGCAACGTCGCGCCAAACTTCATCAAGACGCGCTTTGTTGATGCCTGGTGCGCCGACGTGCGCGCCAAAGCGGTAGACCGCGAGCAGGCCCAGCGTAAAGAAAATGCGCCGGCGTAGATCCGGCACATTAAACATATTGCGAACGGCGGCTAGAAACTTTTCCATAAAACCCCTTAGCCTTCGGCTTTAACCGGAGGGCCGATCTCCACTACTGCACCACCAGCTTTCTCGATCTTTTCGCGGGCGCTCTTCGTGAACCGGTGCGCGGAAACACGAAGCGGTTTGGAGACCTCGCCATTTCCGAGCACTACCACATCATGTTTCGCCTTCTTGATCAAGCCCCGGGTATGCAAAACCTCGGGCGTGATCTCTTCGTCAGCATTGAAATGCTGATCGAGCGAAGCGAGACTGACCTCGAGCCATCGCTTCTTGAAGATGTTGGTGAAGCCGCGCTTCGGCAGACGGCGATGCAACGGCATCTGACCGCCTTCAAATCCGATCTTGCGCGAGTAACCCGAGCGAGACTTTTGTCCCTTCTCACCGCGACCGGCGGTTTTGCCCAGTCCGGATCCCGGTCCACGGCCGACGCGTTTCTTTTTGTGGGTCGATCCCTTGGCAGGCTTGAGCGTATTAAGACTGATAGCCATTATTTTCTACTCCACTATGCGCAGCAAGTGCGGCACTTTCTTAACCGCGCCGCGCATCGCGTCCGTGTCCGGACGCTCAACAATCTGGTTCAACTTTCGCAAACCCAGGCTACGCACGATCGTTTTATGTGTTTTCGGCGCAGCGATATAACTCTGGTAGTACTGGATACGAATCTTTGCGCCGTCAGTTTGCGTCTGTGCTCTCCGTGGCATGTTTACATCTCCTCGACTTGTTTACCACGCAAGCGCGCCAGTTCCATCGGGTCCTTCATTCGCAGCAGCGCGTCGAACGTAGCCCGCACGACGTTGTGCGGATTCGTCGAACCCAACACCTTCGTGCGCACGTCTCTGACACCAACTGCCTGCATCACCGCACGCACCGCGCCGCCGGCGATCACGCCCGTTCCTTCCGACGCCGGTTTCACCATAACGCGGCCCGCACCATACTTGCCAATCAACTGGTGCGGCAACGTGTTATTGATCAACGGCACGCGAATCAGGTTCTTCTTCGCCGACTCGATGCCCTTCTTGATCGCGAGCGGAACTTCTCGCGCCTTGCCCGTGCCGAAACCGACGTGTCCACCTTCATCGCCGACCACGACGAGCGCCGCGAACGAGAGGTTCTTGCCGCCCTTAACGACCTTGGTCACACGATTGATGGAGATTACCTGATCTTTCAGGTCGAGCCCCTGCGCGGGAATGCGTTGCTTGGGTTGTCTCATATTCTATTCTTTACTCTTCTTGCGTGACTTCTTCTCTTCTTTGGGTTCCGCTACGGCTTCTTCCGCCGGCTCGTCGCCGTCGGGTTCCGCTTTGATTTCGTGTTTGTTCAATCCGGCAGCGCGCGCGGCATCGGTCAATGCCTTGATGCGCCCGTGGTAGAGATAACCGCCGCGATCGAAAACAACGCTCTCGATTCCTTTCGCGATGGCGCGTTCGGCAATCGCCTGGCCGATCCGGCGCGCGGCTTCGAGGTCGCCACCGGTCTTGCCGCGCAAGTCTTTCTCAGTCGACGAAGCCGAAACGATTGTCTGCCCCTGCTTATCGTCGATCACCTGCGCGTAGATGTGGTTCAAGCTGCGATAGATCGCCAGCCGCGGCTTCTCGCCACTGCCTTTAACTTTGCGTCGAATCCGCTGATGAATCGCGGTTCGGATTTGTGCTCTGTCTGTATTAGCCATTAGTTCATTTCCAATTGTTGATTGTTGATTTTCGATTGAAAGACTAACCCTCTTTCAATCAGCAATCGACAATCGCAAATCGACAATTATTTGCCAGTCTTGCCCGGCTTCAACTTGATCGGCACACCTGCGTAACGCACGCCTTTGCCTTTGTATGCATCGGGCTTGCGCAGCTTGTGCATCTCGGCCGCCACCTGGCCCAACTTCTGCTTGTCGATGCTCGTCAACGTCAACGTCGTCTGATACTGCTGAATGCTGCCTTTGGTCGTCATACGTTCGGCCTTCGCATCGACTTCCGGCGGCAAAGGAAACTCGATCGGATGCGAGTAGCCGAGCGAGAAGACTATCTTCTTGCCCTGCACGTCGGCCTTGTAACCGACGCCGACCACGTCCATCTGTTTGCTGAATCCTTCAGTGACGCCAACGATCGCATTGTTAGCGAGTGCGCGTGCGAGTCCGTGCAGGGCTGCCTGCTCGTCAGACGTACGCTCGGCGCGAAGTTCCTCGCCTTCGACCTTGAAACTGATACCTTGCGGGATCGGAGTCTTCAGCGTGCCTTTCGGACCCTTAACTTCGAGCTCCTGCTCGTGCACGGTGACGGTCACGCCCTGCGGGACTGTGATTACCTTTTTTCCAATTCGCGACATAAAGTTATTTCCGATTTTCGATTTCCGATTGCCGATTGTTTTGAGTTCGCATTGCCGACTTCAAATCAAAAATCGGCAATCGAAAATCGGCAATACTAATAAATCTGCGCCAACAGCTCTCCGCCGATGTTCTCGCGGCGCGCGGCCTTGCCGCTCATCAACCCCTTTGAGGTCGAGACGATATTGATGCCGTAACCGCCGAGCACTTTCGGAATCTCACTCGAGCCGACATAAACGCGCCGGCCGGGAGTCGAGACGCGCTGGAGGTGCGTGATTGAAGACGTACCGCGCGCGTCGTAGCGCAGGAAGATTCTAATCGTACGCTTGAGACCTTCGCCCTTGATGACGAAGTTGTTGATGTAGCCCTCTTCCTTCAGGATGCGGGCAATCTCAAGTTTGAGCTTGGAAGCCGGAATATCAACCCGCGAGTGCTTCGCCGCGATGGCGTTGCGGATTCGCGTCAACATATCGGCAATGGGATCAGTCATGAAGTAACTCCAGTTATTTTTGATTGCCAATTTTCGATTGCTGATTTGAAAATCGACAATCGGCAATCGCAAATCGAAAATGTCTTTACCAGCTCGACTTAACTACGCCAGGGATTTGCCCCTGAAGCGCCAACTCGCGAAAACAGATGCGGCACAGGTTGAACTTCCGCAAGTAGCCACGCGGCCGGCCGCAGCGTTTGCATCGAGTGTAGGCGCGCACCGAAAACTTCGGCTTGCGTGCCGCCTTCGCGATTAGTGATTTCTTTGCCATAGGTTCTTTCTTGAGAGCGGTCCTATTGTTATAGGTCCTATTGGTCCTATAGGACCTATTAATTCGTTCTAAAAGGCATTCCGAGTGCTTTCAACAGCGCCCGCGCCTGCTCGTCGTCGCGCGCGGTGGTCACGATCGAGATGTTCATGCCGCGCAGCTTGTCGACCTTGTTGAAATCGATCTCCGGGAAGATCAGTTGTTCGCGAATACCGATCGTGTAGTTGCCACGCCCGTCGAAAGCCTTCGGCGAAACACCGCGAAAGTCTCTGACGCGCGGCAGGGCCACGGAAACAAGCCGATCGAGAAACTCATACATCCGATCGCCACGCAGCGTGACCACGACGCCAATCGGCATTCCCTGCCGCAGCTTGAACGACGCGATCGACTTCTTCGCCTTGGTGATCACCGGCTTCTGTCCGGTGATGGCGCGCAGCTCGTCGGCAGCGGTGTCGAGAATCTTGTTGTTGGCGATCGCCTCGCCCATTCCCATGTTGATGACAACCTTCTCGAGACGCGGCACGGCCATGGGATTGGTGATGCCAAACTCCTTGGCAATCTGCGGCGCCACATCTTTCTGATATCGCTCTTTTAACCTTGCAGCCATGCTATTCTCCGCCTACTTCTCCGCCCTACTTTTCCAATGTGTGACCGCTTGAAGCCGCCACCCTGGTCTTCGAACCATCGCTTTCGATCTGATACTTCGTGCGCGTCGGTTTACCCGATTGCGGATCGATCAGTTGCACGTTGGAGATGTCGATAAACGATTCCTTGTCGACAATACCGCCACCGCGATTCGCCTGCGGATTGGCCTTCTGGTGCCGCTTGATCATCCCGATGCCTTCAACCCGAATCTTGCCCTTCGTCGGGTTCACTTCCAGCACGCGGCCACGCCGGCCCTTGTCGCGTCCGGCGATGATTGCCACCTGATCGTTCTTCTTGATTTTCGCGCGCTTTGTTCCTGCCATCTCTTAAATTACCTCCGGCGCGAGTGAAACAATCTTCATAAAGTTTTTATCGCGCAGCTCACGCGCCACTGGTCCAAACACGCGCGTTCCAATCGGCGTTCCGTCTTCCTTAATGAGCACCGCGGCGTTCTGATCGAAGCGAACGTAGGTTCCGTCGGCGCGACGGACTTCCTTGCGCGTGCGCACGATCACCGCGTCCTGGACCGTTCCCTTCTTGATAGTGCCGTCGGGAGAAGCCTCTTTGACAGTCACTTTGATCCGGTCACCGAGGCTGGCAATCTTTCCCGTGGATCCGCCGATAGGCATGATCATTTCCACGCGCCGCGCTCCCGAGTTGTCAGCAACCTCCAACGAGGTCTGCATCTGAATCATTGTTTAACCCCTCACTTCGCGGCTTTTTGCACTATCTCGATTACTCGCCAACGCTTGCGCGCCGAAAGCGGACGCGTCTCGACGATACGCACCTTATCGCCGACCGTGGCACCCAACTCATCATGCGCCATGAACTTCGACGTGCGGCGCACATAACGTCGATACTTGCGATGCCGCACCAACCGGTCCACGCGAACGATCACCGTCTTCTGCATCTTGTCGGACGCGACGGTGCCGACTTTCTGCGAACGATGCGCGCGGCTGGTCTTCGTCGCCGGCGCTTCAGCGTTCGTAGCTTCTGGCGCAGTGTTTTCTGGCGCTATATTTTCTTCGTTCTCAGCCATTCTTTACTCCAATAGGTCTCCAGGGCCTATAGGTCCTACTGACCTATTCGCCTCGCTGCCGCGCGAGCGTCTCGATGCGCGCCAGCGATTTCTTTTCCTGCCGAATTCGTTTCACGGCGTCGACTTCACCCAACGCCAATTTGAAGTTGAGCCGAAAGAGCGACTCACGCAAACGAGCTGCTTCGGCGCGCAGTTCGTCTTCACCCAGCTCGCGAAACTTGTCGAGTTCTTCTCGCTTCTTCATTGCTAGATCGCGCCTCCTTCCTGATCGGCGCGGGTCACAAACTTGGTCTTGAGCGGCAGCTTCTGTGCTGCGAGACGCATAGCGTCGCGCGCTGTCGCCTCGTCGACACCTTCGATCTCATAAAGGATGCGGCCGGGCTTGACCACTGCAACCCAATACTCCGGCGCGCCCTTGCCTTTGCCCATACGAGTTTCCGCCGGCTTCTTCGTCACCGGCTTATCGGGAAACATGCGAATCCAGATCTTGCCGCCGCGTTTGATGTGACGCGTCATGGCGATACGAGCGGCCTCGATCTGGCGATCGGTAATCCATGCCGGCTCCAAACACTTGAGCCCATACTCACCGAAGCTGATCTCGCTGCCACGAGTCGCGACGCCGGTCATGCGTCCGCGCATCTGCTTCCGGTGCTTAACTTTCTTCGGCATCAACATAGCGTTTTACTCATTTCCGATTTTCGATTTTTGATTTTCGATTTGAACAAAAGCTGCTTCTCAATTAACAATCTATAATCGAAAATCAACAATCCTCTTACTGGTTCTCGGGTCTCGGCCTTCTACCATCACCGCGCTCTTCTCTTTCGCGACGCGTGCGTGGGCGGCGTTCACGTTCACCGACGCGCGTTTCGTTGATCGGATCGGAACCGGTGCCGCGAGCCATCGCCGCTTTCGGATCCATGATCTCGCCGCGATAGATCCAAACCTTCACGCCGATCTGACCAAATGTGGTCTGCGCTTCCGCGAGACCGTAGTCGATGTCCGCGCGCAGAGTGTGCAGCGGCAACTGTCCTTGCAGGTGCCACTCGCTGCGGGCGATTTCCGCGCCGTTCAAACGGCCACTGACTTTGACCTTGATTCCCTCGGCGCCAAAACGCAGCGACTCTTCAACCGCTTTTCTCATCGCGCGACGAAAAGCGATGCGCTTCTCAAGCTGCGCGGCGATCTTTTCGGCCTGGAGCTGAGCGTTCAGCTCAGGCTTGTGGATCTCCTGGATTGAAACGAGCACTTCGCGTCCGGTCTTCGCGGAGAGATCGCTCTTGAGTTTGTCGATCTCCGCGCCCTTGCGGCCGATGATAATTCCCGGTCGCGAGGTGTAGATGATGATCTTCAAGCGATTGGCGGCACGCTCGATGTCGACGTGCGAGACACCCGCGCCGGCGAAGCGATGCTTCAGATCTCGTTTCAATTTCAGGTCTTCGAGCAGGAACTCGCCAAACTGTTTCTTCGCAAACCAGTGCGAGTGCCAGTCTTTGTTGTAGCCGAGTCGAAAACCGTATGGATGAACTTTTTGACCCACGTTTTACTCCTAACCCAATCGGGTTTTAATCCTTTTCATCTGCCTTCTTACGCTTGGCGCGCGGTGCGGCAGCGGCGCCGCCACGTTTCTTCGCCTTGCTCGCCGCAGGTTTCTTCGATGCAGCCTTCTCTTCGCTAACCGGCGCGGCCTTAACGGCCTTCGGCTGCGGACGCTCGTCATTACTCAACGAGATCGTGACGTGACAAAAGTGCCGCTGCTCGCGATAAGCACGACCCTGCGGAGCCGGACGCACACGCCGACGATTCTTTGTTGGTCCACGATCGACAAACGCCGTGCGCACCCATAAATCATCCGGATCGATCGAGATGTTTGCCTTCTCGGCAGCTTCATTCGCATTCGCGATCGCCGAGCGCATGCACTTCTCAACATGGCCGGCAGCGCGCTTCTTGGAAAAGCGCAAGATCGCCAGCGCCTGGTTAACGTCCTTGCCGCGAATCATATCCACGACGAGCCGCGCCTTCTGCGCCGACCCCCGCAAATATTTCGCACTCGCTGTTGCTTCCATCCTTCAGCCTCTTCTGAGTTCTTTATCGACTGTCCGTGTTATCCGTGAATGTCCGTGGCCTATTTAGGCGGCCCCGCGACCTTGCTCGCCTTTTCCACCTTCGTGCCCGAGTGGCCCTTGAACGTGCGCGTCGGCGCGAATTCACCGAGCTTGTGGCCCACCATGTTCTCCGTCACGTAGATCGGCAGGTGACGTTTGCCGTTGTGCACGCCGAACGTGAGCCCGACCATGTCAGGCGTAATCGTGGAGCGCCGCGACCAGGTCTTGATCACCGGTGGACGCTGACTGCCGGCACGCGCTTTTTCCACCGCCTTCAGAATGCCTTTGTCGATAAACGGTCCCTTTTTAACTGAACGAGCCATAGGTCTCCATTTTTGATTTTCGATTTTCGATTGCCGATTTAAAGACCGCTTGTCGACTAGCTATATCTTTCAATCAACAATCAAAAATCAGAAATCGGCAATTACTTAGTCCTGCGATCCTTCAGGATCATCTTCTGCGTGCGCTTGTTGCTGCGCGTCTTGTAACCACGGGTCGGCTGGCCCCACGGCGTCACCGGATTACGGCCGCCCGAAGTCTTGCCTTCACCACCACCGTGCGGGTGGTCCACCGGGTTCATCGCGACGCCGCGAACTTTCGGACGCAAACCTTTCCAACGCGAACGCCCGGCCTTACCCAGCGAAACGTTCTCGTGCTCGATGTTGCCCACCTGGCCCACCGTCGCTTTGCAAACCAACGGCACGCGCCGCACTTCACCGGACGGCATACGCAATTGCGCGTACTCACCTTCCTTCGCTACAAGCTGTGCAAACGTTCCCGCCGAGCGCGCCATCTGGCCGCCTTTGCCGGGACGCAGTTCGATGTTGTGAATCTGCGTGCCGAGCGGAATGTTGATGAGCGGCAGCGAATTGCCCGGAAGAATGTCAGCGTCAGCGCCACTCATGATCGTCTTGCCGACTTCCAAACCAGTCGGCGCGATGATGTAGCGCTTCTCGCCGTCGAGATAAGTGATCAAAGCGATGTGCGCCGAACGATTCGGATCGTATTCGATCTGCGTCACACGACCAGGCACGCCTTCCTTGTCGCGCTTGAAATCCACGATGCGATAGAAACGTTTGTGACCGCCGCCACGACGCCGCACAGTGATCCGGCCGTCGTTGTTACGTCCCGAGATTCGCTTCTTCGGCTCGAGCAGAGACTTCTCAGGAACGGCGCCAACCGTCAACTCATCGCGCGTCAGATACGTCTGGTAACGCCGCGCTGCCGATGTTGGTGTTAACTTTTTTATACCCATCGTTTCATTTCCGATTTTCGATTTCCGATTGCCGATTGTTGCAATGCCGAAGGTCTTTCAATCGGCAATTGGCAATCGAAAATCGGCAATACCTATATAGCTTCGCCGTAATCAACCGGCTTCTCGCCCTGCTTCAGAGTCACGTAGGCTTTCTTCCACGACGGCTTGCGTCCTTCAAACCGACCGCGCCGCGCGGTCTTGCCCATGAAATTGATCGTGCGAATGTGATCGACCTTCACCTGGAAGATCGTCTCCACTGCCGACCTGATCTCCGGCTTTGTGGCCCGGCGATCGACACGGAAGGTCAACAACTGTCGCGCGTCCTGCGACTCTTCCTTCGCGGCCAGCGCCTTTTCAGTAATCACCGGCGACTTGATGATGTTCCAAACAGTTCTCATCCTTAGGCCGCCTCCTCTTCTTTCGGTTTACGCGATCGCTTCGGCTTCGCCGGTTCTGACTCTTCAGCCGCGCCGTTGTCCGCCGCGCCGGCTGCTTCGCCGTTGCGCGCGCCGAGCAACTGATCGAGTTCAGCGGCCGCCTCGCGCGAGAGCACCAGTTGATCGTGGTAAAGCAGGTCGTAGATGTTCAGACCAAAACTGTTCACCACTTTCGCGTGACGCAGATTGCGCACTGACAACAACAGGTTGTCGTTTTCCAGCGAATCGACGATCAACGTCTTTCCCGCGAGCCCGAGCGTCGTCAACGACTGGGCAAACTCTTTCGTTTTCGGCTTATCGAGGCTCCAGCCCTCGACGACGAAAACGCTACCCTCGCGCACGCGCTCGGACAGTGCCGAGCGCAATGCGCCTTGCCGCATCTTTTTCGGCATGTTGTAGGACCAGTCACGAGGTTGTGGTCCATGCGCGTTGCCGCCGCCTTTCCAGAGTGGCGAACGAAGCGACGCGATACGCGCGCGGCCTGTGCCCTTCTGCTTCCAAAGCTTGCGACCCGCGCCTGACACGTTGCCGCGAGTTTTCGTCGCTGACGTACCCTGCCGCGCGTTGGCCATGTAGTTACGCACCGCGGCGTGGATCAACGGCTCATTCAACGGCGCGCCAAAAACAACGTCAGACAGTTCGACCTCGCCAACCTCTTCGTTCTTTATGTTGCGCACCTTAACTGTCGGCATAACCTCTCTCCATTTTCGATTTCCAATTGCCAATTGCCGATTTTATTAACCGCAAGCCCGACCTTCTTCAATCGGCAATCGGAAATTGGCAATCGGCAATTACTTCGTATCGGCCTTGCGCACAATCACGACACTGCCATTCGCGCCGGGCACCGCGCCACGAATCATCAACAAGTTGTTCTCCGCATCGACGCGCGCGACAGTCAGACCTTTAGTGGTGATCCGCGCGTCGCCCATGTGGCCCGACGAACGGTTGCCCTTGACAACTCGCGACGGATACGCCGAAGCACCAATCGAACCCGGCGCACGCACGTTCATCGAACCGTGCGACTCGGGGCCGCGATTGAAGTGATGGCGTTTGATCGTTCCCGCAAATCCGCGTCCCTTGGAACGTCCGATGACGTCAACCAGCTCGCCGTCGGCAAACTGATCGACCAGCACCTTGTCGCCAACGTTCGCGCCGTCGCCTTCGCCAGTGAGCCGAAACTCTTTCAAGATCCGGGTCGGCGGAATGCCGCCACCGGTCTTTTCGAAGTGACCACGCATCGGCTTCGTAACGTTCTTCAACTTCAGCGGTATCTCATCGACCAGGCCGAGTTGCACGGCATCGTAACCGTCAGGGCCTGCCGCGGATTTCCTCTGGACCACGACGCAGGGACCGGCCTTGATCACAGTCACGGGAGTGACAGTGCCGTCGGCGGCGAAGATCTGCGTCATGCCGATTTTTCTTCCGATGATTCCGTTTATCATTTTCGATTTCCGATTTCCGATTGCCGATTGCCGTGCGCCTCTTCAAATCGGCAATCGGCAATTAACAATCGACAATGGCTTATTGCCTACCGAAAGCCTTGATTTCCACGTCAACGCCCGCGGGCAAATCGAGCTTCATCAGCGCGTCGACCGTTTGCGGCGTCGGATCGAGAATGTCCATTAGCCGCTTGTGCGTGCGAATTTCAAACTGCTCGCGCGACTTCTTGTCGACGTGCGGCGAACGCAGCACGGTCCACTTGTTCTTGACGGTCGGCAGGGGAATTGGCCCTGCGACGCGTGCGCCCGTGCGTTTGGCGGTTTCGACGATCTCAGTGGTGGACTGGTCCAACACGCGATGATCGTAAGCCTTGAGGCGAATGCGAATTTTCTCGTTCATGCTTTTCTAATAGGTCCTATAGGACTCATAGGTCTGATAAGACCTATTCAACAATGTCCGACACCGTGCCGGCGCCGACCGTACGGCCGCCTTCACGAATCGCGAACCGCAATCCCTTCTCCATGGCGATTGGCGCGATCAACTCGATCTCCATCGCCACGTTGTCTCCCGGCATCACCATCTCCACTCCTTCCGGCAGATGCGCCACTCCCGTCACGTCCGTCGTGCGGAAGTAGAACTGCGGCCGGTAACCCGTGAAGAACGGCGTGTGCCGTCCACCTTCTTCCTTCGTCAACACGTAAGCCTCGGCTTTGAACTTCGTGTGCGGCGTGATCGAACCCGGCTTGGCCATCACCTGACCACGCTCGATGTCCTTGCGCTCGATACCGCGCAGCAACAGTCCAACGTTATCGCCGGCCACGCCTTCGTCCAGCAGCTTCTTGAACATCTCCACGCCCGTCACCACCGTCTTTGTGGTCGGGCGTATGCCGACGATCTCCACCGTCTCACCCACCTTCACCTTGCCGCGCTCCACGCGACCCGTGGCCACCGTCCCGCGACCCTGAATCGTGAAGATGTCTTCCACCGGCATCAAGAACGGCTTCTCGATGTCGCGCTCCGGCGTCGGGATGTAGCTGTCCACAGCATCCATCAGCTCCACCACCGTCTTCTCCCATTCGGGATCGCCTTCCAGCGCCTTCAATGCACTGCCGCGCACCACCGGGATGTCGTCACCCGGAAACTCATACGCACTTAACAACTCGCGCACTTCCAGTTCCACCAACTCCAGCAACTCCGCGTCTTCCACCATGTCGCATTTGTTCAGGAACACCACGATCGCCGGCACGCCCACCTGCCGCGCCAGCAGAATGTGCTCGCGCGTCTGCGGCATCGGGCCGTCCGTCGCCGCCACCACCAGAATCGCTCCGTCCATCTGCGCCGCGCCCGTGATCATGTTCTTCACATAGTCGGCGTGACCCGGGCAGTCCACGTGTGCGTAG
>DATNJO010000199.1:0-5083 GCA_035603895.1 Pyrinomonadaceae bacterium | reverse complement strand
CACCCTATTGAATTCGGATGAGACAAGTTTCACTCCCAACAGAGCTTTGGAATCCTTGTCGTAAACCTCATCCGCTACCCAGTTGCTTTTCTCGAAGATCCATTGTCGAGCTATATCGTTACGCCGGCACTGAAGTTTTGGAGATAGTGTTCTCGCAAGTACTTTTACTAACGCCTCCAAATTATTCTCATTACAATTGATCATTGGGGTCAAACCTTCCGCAGAATGCAATTAGCGACCAATCGGCTTTATACATTCGATGAATCTGCTTTGTACCTTCTTCTTAAATTCATCGGCCTCGTTATGAGTAAATTTCGGCTTTTTGTGTCCCGGAAATTCCAATCGTTTATTCAAGCTCATTGAATAAAGGACCTGTTTGTTATTTGATAAGATTATGTGTTCCCGATGGATTAGATAACCCTTATCGAAGTTTTCGACGTGAACCCTCACCGGCTCCAGTTGAATCGCCATTCTTGCAATGACTTGCTGTAGCCGATCAAGCCATGTTGTTTTCGGTTCCTTTTCTAAATGCTTCTGAATCATGCAAATTACAAGGTCCAGAGCAGACCAGAACAATCCCGCAGTATACAAAACCTCAAGTGGCTCAAGACCGATTATATCTCTGGCCCCTTCGACACGAGGCGAATTTACGGCCGCCAATCGATCCTTTCGTGAATGCGTAGAACTAGACAGTCGATTGTAAAGTGCGTTAAGCCGAGCAATCAGATTGGTGCTTCTAAGTTCACCCATCTTCTTAATGGTCTCAACGCTATGAGCAACCCTCTCGACGCCTCTTTGGCCCATTGCCCAGGAATCAGAAGTCAATGACCCTGACTGGTTCAAGTATTTCACGTAGTACAGGTGAACAATTAGTTCCAAGGTGCTACGGAGAAGTGACTGAGCCTGCTTCGTAAAGCCATTCTGAAAGCAAAGGGACGAAGCCCAGAAATCATCAATAATCTCCTGAAGAATGAGTTCCGCGTTGTGGGAAATTTCTTCATTAAGGTAAATTGTGGGTTTCCCACTAAATTCAGCGTTGCAGGCGGCGACTGTATGCATCTGAATTAGCCACTCGAAATCTTCAGCCTCTCCAAGGACAGCATGGAGCGTAGTAAATATGTCAGGGTACATATGGAGCAATGTGCTTCTCAATCGCGGTCTAATATCTAGCTCAACAGATCGTTTCATACTCTCTCTTTTCAAGGCTTTACGAATAGACCGACTGCAATCTATCCGACTTTTCTTACAGCGATCCATTTTACTGCTAGTTCTATGCTGGGTCCTCTGTTCGTACCGAACTAAATCCTAAAATCCGCTTGATTGGCGGTCTCAAAAAGCGGCTTGGGCGGTGAAGATAATCGCGAAACCGTGAGGCCGAGTACTTGATATGCACGAACGATGCATGTAACACTTTTTCACTGTGATTGTCAGATACTCGCTTACAAATTTGTGTCCTTGCGATAGCGGTCGGCAGATAAGAAATTGCCCTAATCGGTGTTTTCGACGTGATGGATCTCTACGACCAAGGCAGACGCGGACCAATACGTCGATTCCCCCTACAGGTTTCTCACACGCCCGTTGTTATGCGGCATCTTTGAATGATTGTTCTACCCGAATATCTGGCGAGCATACTATCAGCGACGCAGTGCTACGAGAATTGAGCAATACCCGAATTGTTGAGGTCAGCGGACTTGGCAACAAAGGACCCGACGAATTTCTAAGCGTTCCCATCGCAGGCTTCAAGAGTAAGGTTTTATGCGAACGTCACAATTCCGCGTTAAGCCCTCTTGACGCCATCGGTCACCGGTTTTTCAAAAGCTTTAGGACGCTTAACGCCGAGTTGCGCGACAAGCTCAAGAAGCCAAGGAATCGAGGCTATCTTTTTAATGGACATGATATCGAACGATACATATTGAAGATCCTGTGTGGAGATGGTTTCGCAAACAAGATGCAAGGTGCGGAAGGACCCATTAGGGAGTGGCGTCCCAGTCCCCAATGGATCCGAATCCTCTATGGATTGGAACCATTCCCGACCGGTTGGGGACTATACTTGTCCGCAGCGTTGGGAAAGGATATTGCTCTTGACCAGAATAGCCTGGGAGTTTGTCCTGTCGTCGACGGGAATGGTGATCTGTGTGGATCGAGATTCCAAATGTTTGGGCTGGAGTTCGAGTTGCTGATGATCGTGCCAAACCGAACACAGGAACGCTACGCTGAAAACTGTAGATATAGACCGGCAGAGGTTCTCTTCGACGATGGTCGCGCAGTTCATGGAATCCTGTTGGGATGGGACATAAAGGGAGAAAGTGGAAGCCTAACCATTGCTTACGGTATCACCGAGAACCGAAAAGAGCTGGAATCTGAAAATGCACGATCCTGATAAATGCGACTCAAAAGCAACAGGCATCTTGTGTTTGCGACACGGCCCGCATCCTTATCAACTTGCTTCTAGAGATTTTGTCGGATTCGTGACTACCTGCGAGCGAAGCAATACCAATGGGCACATCGCTTATATCGGACTTACGGGACCCGAACTGCGCCATTAGGCCTTCGATGTCACTTTGAAATCGCGTACGACTGACTTCGTACATCCCGCCCCTCGCGCCCTCGAAGCCGCATGTCCAAGCTGCCAACGCTTGTCCAAATCGAATCGAATTCTGAAGCTCGTTTCCGCTAGTCTTCTTGAATTCACTGAGACCTTGCGACGCAAGACGATGTATGATGCCCGCTGTACACCAATCTCCGGCCCCAGCCGTGTCTTTCACCTCAGAGACTTTGCATGCATTAAGGTGCTGCCATCCCCTAGTCTTAGCGGATGGAAGACTGCTTCGGTAGCGCAGGCCCCGCGTGCCAAGTGTTTGAATCTCTAGTAAAGCACCGTTAGCCCTGATCTCGGTTGAGCTATCCATTCGCTCTTTTGAGTATTTGATTATGTGAGAAAGGCTAAGCGCCTCGCTAAAAAGTTTAGGATCGCCTAGGCTTGAGGGTTCGAAAACTATTAGAGCTCCTTGCTTTGCACAGGCCTCCGCTAACATTATCGATCCACGCGAAACTCGATCGAAGAAAAACACATTAGGCCTACACAGCTTTGCTGAAACACTTTGCGCGGAAGCAGAAGTAATCGGTCTATACGTGGGGAGCCACGCCCCACAGTTTAGGCACTTCAAAGAGAATCTGTGGATCGCCTCGCCGGACCCGTCCGCTAAGATCTTGTGAATGATAATAGGGGTGTTTACGCGTGGCGCCAGCTTTGCGAAATCGAGGTTTACTTTCCAGCGCTTCAAGTCTCGGAGCACTCGTCGTGACGCGGTTTCACCGTTAAGCCGAGACACCGGATACGCGCTCCAGCCGAGATAGCTCAGAATGATTAAGACGTTCCCACACGTTCCTCCAGCCCAGCGTTGGGATAGCCGGTAATCGTTTCCGTGGATGACTACATCGAGCGCGATCAACCCTGTACCGATGATTGACGGAGCTTCTGGTGTCGTCTTAACTCCCGGTTTAGCTTTCGCTCTCTGATTTGGCATCATCTATGCTGCGTATGCATCACCGTAAAGCCAAACGTGAACCACTTCGCCACTCTGAAGTCGATCGGCATCAATGGTTTTAAAATCGACGCTGTAGGCAATTGACTCGACGTGGGCTATTGGGAAGTCACGATCAAGCGCGGCCATCAGTGCCCCGATTGCGAGGACCTTACTACCAACAGGAGACAGAATGATCAGAGACCCACCCGTTCCAGCAAATACCGGTCTGCGAGCGTCGTCGATTCGCAAAAGCGTGCGATACAGATCTAGCGGCTTCTTTTCGTCCGCGTAAATGAGATTACGCGTATCGACACCCCAAGTGCTTTCGAATTCTGAGGAGTACTCTTCGATCAACTCATCCGCCAACCGGGGACGAGAAGCAGGGAAAGGCATAACTGGGCAGACGTCATGTGGTCTACAGTAACTGTGGATCTTGTCCAGCACCGCGTTTCTTCCTCTAATCAGTTGAGGCAACCACAGTTTCGCGGCCCTTGTATTATCGAAAAGTCCGAACCCAGCTTTGAACCCATGAATCGTGTCAACTATATCACAGGCAGTGGGAAAGACTAGATCATCAGTAAACGGTTCGTCGGTTACTAATAGGTGCAAATTATATGATGCAGCACCAGCACAAACTCGGTCGAAAAGAAGTCGAGTGATAGGAAATCCAACGCCGATTGATATCGCGCTGAAGTCGATTATCACGTCAGTGAAGTCTGTCATAGACTTCTTATGTACCGCTCTGACTGCGTTCCGACCGCCGATTACCGCACCGTCAGGAGCGAAGATATCGATCTTCTCTTCGCTGGAGTTTGGTACCAGTTTAACCATCTCTTCGTAGTTACGTTGTGAATGTTCTACCAGTTCGCGATGCGGTTCCGGACGCTCCTCGCGAAGAAATAAACCTGTCAGACGCGGGCCTAATATCGGAGCCAGGAGTTTACAAATCCTGGTGGAACGAGGATCAAAACCGATACCCGCGATAAGCAGTACCCGAACATCCTGATTACTGAGATAGTGTGCTAGGAATTGTTCGGTTTCCACACCACGATGGCTAATGCAGCGGTCCCAACGCCTAGTGTCATTCATTGTGTGCCGTCTCTGACCAGGCTATATATTTCCTCTGCTGTTCCTTCTATGAACCCGCCACGCTTTAAGGTGAGCCCGTGTTTGAGAATAACGAGTCCGCCAAGTTCAAGGAGGCACCACTCCTGCCCCTTACACTCGTACCGAGGAACTAACGTAAAGGCGTTGTAAGCAATTGCAAACTGCAGTATTCGAGCGAGGTCGGGATATTTTCCGGGGATTTTATCGAATTCCGATTGCACAACACCGAACGCGTTTGCACCAGCACCTAAGGGGGCGTTAGGTGCCAAAGTGGTTGTCAAACATCGTTCAGCTAGATTAGTTACCAAGTGTCGTACTACCTGGTATTGAGGAAAATTCCAGCGATCGATTGCCTGTTCTGCCATCTCCCGCAACCGTTTGTTTTGAGTAACCGCATCCAGCGATGGGGACCTCGAACGAATCAGCCGCGCTGCCACGTCATCGACTAG
>DATNJO010000198.1:0-5015 GCA_035603895.1 Pyrinomonadaceae bacterium | reverse complement strand
ATCGGCTTCAACGCCGAGCGTGTTAATGCCGGCGCTACAACCGGTCCAGTGAACACGATCGTCACCGTTGCCGCGCCACAAATGTTCGTAAGGTCCGAAGTAGCCGATGTTATTACCGGGCTGCATTAGCAGACCGCGGTTCAATCCTTCCTGGTGAAGTTCAGCCAGGAGCGGCATCAATTCGCGCAGTTCGTAAGGTTGCAACAGGATCTCGGGATTGTCTGCGGCACGGCCCATCGCTACCGTCAACTGTATTTGCCAATTTTTCGCGCCGGAATCGATGAATAGATTCATCAATTCGCGCAATTGAGGCACCACAAGCGAAGTGATTTGCGTGTTGACGCTGGCGACCAGTCCTGATTTCTTTATGAGTCGTAGTGCTTTGAGCGCGGCGTCGAAAGATCCTTTCACGCCACGCAGCCGGTCGTGTGTTTCGGCAAAACCATCGATGGATATACCCGCTGCCTGAAGACCAGCATCGGCGGCTTGCCGAATGCGTTCTTCTGTCAGGTGAAGACCTCCGGACTGGAGCGAGCAGTGCATCCCCTGAGCACGTATCTCGCGGATAATGTCGAGCCAGTCGCGACGCAGGTATGCCTCGCCCCCAATCAACGTGATCTCGCGTGTTCCCAGCCGGGCACACTGGCGAACAAGATCCAGACATTCTTCGGTCGAGAGTTCGTTCGGACGACGACGCCCGGCGCGTGATCCGCAGTGCTCACACTTAAGATCACACGCCAGCGTTATCTCCCAGACGACGTGAACCGGAGTGAATTGGATGGTGTCTGCAAGCGACACATAACGCGCCGGCTGATCCATCTGAAGTTATTAACTCCCGCTCAGTTTCTTGATGTTTGTCTCCAGTGCGTTGACCGCGCTTTGGACGTCATCAAGCCACTTGCGTGTGGCGGCTGCGACTTGGCGCATTTCGTTGAGATCGCCACGGGCAATGGCGTCAAAGATCGGTGGTCCATAAGGCATCATTCGCCCGGACGAGATGTCCCCGGCGATTTTTGATTTTGAGGATGCTTTGGCAGCGCCTTTGCGCGCCTTTTTCGTTGCTTTTTGGAGGATTTACGTGCAACCAATGTCGCTCTCCTTTGTTTGGTTTGCGGTTAGCAGGAGATCTTCTCCGCAAAGGCGCTAAGGCGCAAAGAAATACTTTAGAAACGCGGCAGCGCTTTGCGTCTTAGCGCCTTTGCGGGACAACTTATTTTTCGCGCTTGGCGATGGCAGCTTCCAGCTTCTTCAGCGCCGC
The DNA here is from genome assembly GCA_035603895.1 of Pyrinomonadaceae bacterium. GTDB lineage: Bacteria > Acidobacteriota > Blastocatellia > Pyrinomonadales > Pyrinomonadaceae > PSRF01. The sequence goes on along the minus strand of DATNJO010000198.1, from coordinate 3,757 downwards.
GGTTATGTCTTTGAGGTGCTTGCGTGTACTGGTCGCCGTGTTGCGCATGTTTTGCAGGTCGCCTCCGCCGATGGCTTCTTTAATGGCATTGCCGTATGGCGGAAGTGGACCGGTTTCAACTCGGGCAGCTTTCGTCGATTGAGCAGACTTCCTGGACGTAGTTTTCTTGGAAGCACCCTTGCGAGCCGTCATAGATTCTCTCCTGTGCTGAGGATTCAAACTTTACTGAGTTTTCGAGTCTGATGTAGCGTGCCAAAAACTATGTCCCACAGCGGGCTGGTCACGCCATAGTTCACGGTCGGAATGCTGTGATGAATGTTGTGGTGAATTTGCAGCTTCTTAAACCAGCGGAGCCGCGAATGGTGATGTATGTGATGGTGAACGATCGCATACCCGACATAGCCGGTGATGAATGCCGCCATGAAACTCAGCGCGTAAGGAATGCGCAGTACGAAAACCGCGACACAAGCAATAGACCACCACATCGCCTGAGTGAGCAACCACGGTGTTCCGATGAGCGCCTTCGGCTCACCGTGATGCATCAAGTGTCCTTCTTGAGCCATGTTTTGCCGCGGCCCGTGGAAAATATAGCGGTGCAGTAGGTACTCGATCAGGCTTACAAAAAAGATCGCTCCAAAGTAAACGGCCAGCGAAATAAAAACACTTCTCTTCAGGATGTATGTTTCCCACGTGAAGAAAAGGACGGCCGTGAGGGGATCGGTAACGAAACCACCCCAGTAATTGATTGGGCTGGTGGCCACCTTGTCCATAATTTGGCTCCTGATGCCCGGCGAGCCTGCGGTGGATTTTTCCAGTTCGAGCGGTCGTTTCATGGCCATCGACCTTCCGTAGCGCGAGGAAGTGTTGGTTTTGAGCCCGCTTATCCTATCAAAATAACCTGTTTTTGTGTTAGGGTTTGCAGCGCATTCGCAAACGAAACCCGGGCGGATGACGAATGAAAATCCGCCTTAGACTCTCATGCCCCTCACGGAGGGTCAGATGATCTTGAGCACTCCATCTGAACTCACCCCGATTGGGTTATGGCGCTCCTCAACGGCCCATCCTGCTTTCCTAGCCGATGAGTTGGCGACACTCGTTCCACGTGTGCGCGAATCGCTGCACATCGTGCGCGACGGCAAACACGGACGAATCGGTATCGCGTTGGGAGGAGAAGTTGCGCTTCCGAACGTGGCTCACGAAGGCGAGTACCCACTGATGGCGACGCTGCCAGCACTCTATCCTGAATGGCTCGGCGATCGATCGTTTGGCGAGGTCCACGGCGTGCGTTTTCCGTATGTCGCGGGTGAAATGGCAAATGGCATTGCCACGACGCGCCTCGTGATTGCGATGGGCCAAGCGGAAATGCTGGCTTTTTTCGGCGCTGCTGGACTCGGGTTTGAGCGCGTCGAGCAAGCCGTTGACGAGCTGGAACGCGCGTTAGGCGATCGCGCGGCGTGGGGCGTGAATCTGATTCACTCGCCGAACGAAGCGGCTCTCGAAGATCGTGTAGCGGATCTGCTGATTCGCCGTGGCGTCGCGCGAGTCTCAGCTTCAGCCTTTATGACATTGACCCCCGCTGTTGTTCGGCTCGCCGCGAGCGGTTTGCGGATCGATCCTTCGACGGGGCGAATAGCGCGACGCCATCATCTGTTTGCCAAGATCTCGCGGCCGGAAGTCGCAAAAAAGTTCATGTCGCCGCCACCGGCGGAAATACTTCAAACATTGATCGGTCAGGGTTTGCTCACCAGACAGGAAGCGGATCTCGCAACGCGAGTTCCCGTTGCGGAAGACATCACCGTAGAAGCAGACAGCGGCGGGCACACTGATAACCAGGCCCTTGTCGCAATCTTTCCCACGATCCTCGCGCTGCGAGATGAATTAACAGAGCGCTACGGCTACGCGCGACCGATTCGCGTAGGCGCCGCCGGCGGCATGGGCACGCCGTCCGCCGTCGCTGCTGCTTTTGCACTCGGCGCGGCCTACGTTCTTACCGGATCGATTAATCAGGCCGCGGTCGAGTCGGGCCTTTCGGACGCGGGTAAAGCGATGCTAGCGGAAGCTGATCTGTCGGACGTGATCATGGCGCCGGCGGCCGACATGTTTGAACTCGGCATTCGTGTGCAAGTGCTCAAGCGTGGCACCATGTTTGGAGTGCGTGCTGCGAAGCTCTACGAGGCTTACCGGTCTTACTCGTCGTTGGAAGCAATACCAACAGAATTGCGCACCGCGCTCGAGCGCGACGTGATGCACGCCAGCTTCGACGAAATCTGGACAGAAACGCGCCGCTTTTGGCAGAGTCGCGATCCAGCCGAAGCTAATCGCGCGGAAGACGATCCAAAACATCGCATGGCTTTGGTGTTCCGTTGGTATCTCGGCAAGTCGAGTCGTTGGGCCATCGATGGCGAAACGTCGCGGCGCGCTGATTACCAGATTTGGTGTGGTCCGGCTATGGGTTCTTTTAACCGCTGGGCGCGCGGATCATTTCTTGCTGATCCCGCTAATCGCAGCGTTGTTCAGATCGCGCGCAATTTGCTGGAGGGTGCCGCAGTATTGACGCGGGCTCACCAGGTGCGCAGCTATGGCGTCACGGTTCCGGAAAGTTTGTTTCAGTTTCGGCCGCGTCGCTTAGCGTAAACCGAAGGGCTTTTCCTCTAGGAGGTCCCATGTCGAAAGTCGATCGACCGATGGCGGGCATTGCGGTCGTTGGCGTCAGCGCATTATTCCCTGGTTCCAGCGACGCGCGAGGTTTCTGGGCGGACATCATGGCCGGCCGCGATCTGATCACTGACGTGCCGCCGACGCACTGGTTAATCGAAGACTATTACGATCCCGACCCGTCCGCACCCGACAAAACATACTGCAAACGCGGCGCGTTCATCTCGCCCGTGGATTTCGATCCGATGGAATTCGGGCTCCCGCCCAACGCGGTACCTTCCACCGATACAACGCAGATACTCGCCCTGATGGTGGCGCAGCAACTTCTCGAAGACGTCTCGCAAGGAGCTTTGTCCTCACTCGATCGCGAACGAATCAGCGTCATTTTGGGAGTCACTTCAGGACAGCAATTGCTCAACTCGTTAGTCAGCCGGATACAACGGCCTATATGGACCAAGGCACTGCGGGAGAACGGCATTCCTGAAGACGAAGCTCGGAAAATCTGTGACGACATCGCTCGAAACTATGTCTCGTGGGATGAAGCGTCGTTTCCCGGATTGTTAGGCAACGTCGTGGCGGGCCGCATTGCGAATCGTTTCGATCTGCACGGGACCAACACGATTACCGACGCCGCGTGTGCGAGTTCGATCGCCGCGATGTCGATGGGCATCAACGAGCTGCAACTCGGGCAATCAGATCTCGTGATCTCCGGCGGCGTGGACATGATGAACGACATCTTCATGTACATGTGCTTCAGCAAGACTCCGGCGCTCTCGCCGACTGGGGATTGTCGGCCTTTCTCCGATAGCGCGGACGGCACGCTACTTGGCGAAGGCATTGGGATGATAGCGCTCAAACGGCTGGACGATGCGGAACGCGACGGCGATCGAATTTATGCCGTCATTCGCGGTATCGGAACGTCGTCTGATGGTCGCAGTACGAGCGTTTATGCGCCTTTGCCCGAAGGACAATTACGGGCAATCAGGCGCGCGTATGAAATGGCGGGCTACGGACCGGAAACTGTCGAACTTGTCGAAGCACACGGCACTGGAACAAAGGTAGGTGACGCGGCGGAGTTTGAAGCGTTGCGGCAGGCTTTCTC
>DATNJO010000197.1:0-5463 GCA_035603895.1 Pyrinomonadaceae bacterium | reverse complement strand
CACCGCCAGGGTTTTCCCGATCACCAGCTCCTTCAATTGCGAATCATCGAGGGCGACCGCGCCGTTCGTCTTTAGATCGTCAATCGTGGTCCCGTCACGGTTCATGCCTTGTTGTCCGGCCGGCGCATACCAGATTGGCGTCGTCCACGCGCGTTCCTGCACAGTTGCAGACACGCCAGCGGGTGGCGCGACGCCTTCTTTAGCGGCGTCGTAGGTGCTCCAGCGCGGGGTAGGAATTTGTAATACGCGAACGTAGTAAAAGGCGTGCAGGCCTGGATCAAACTCCGGATCCTTCCAAACCTTCTTTAATTCCACCGCTCCGATCGTGTTCGTGTAGGTGGCGGTTTTTATATCTACCGTGTCGCCTACGGCTGGAACTTTGTGCGTTTTCGGATCGAGCTTCCGATCGCCGGACCAGGCAACGTCATAAACCTTCTCGAATATCTGACCGTCTTTGGTCCAACCCTTCACGATCTGGATGCGATCGAGATTTGCATCATCCGGATCTTTAATGGCCCAGACGATGAACGTCGGTTCTTTGCCTTTCCTGGCGGGCATCTCCCCACCCATCGGCACGCCATCTTTGTATCCGGTCTTAACCCAATCCTTTTCGTTGAAGACGTGTTCCTTGAAATCCCAACCACCAAACAGACGAACCTTGATGCGCACACCACTGGTTCCGAAAACTTCCTTGCGCCTCATAGCGTCGAAAATCGATTCGCGCGTGTTCGACTCAGCCCAGACACCGCCGAGACCGGAAACGCTGGTTTGAAGGATGGCCATCCCGGACTCGACCCTGCCTGCCAGGCGAGCTTTGGGCGAGCCATCGGTCATCCCGTGAGAGCCAAAGTTGTTCGACTGGGAATAAGGGACGGCAGTATTGTGCGAGTCGCTGGCGCCGACAACCCCCATCTTGTAAGGGTTGTAGCCGCGCTTCACCTGCATCGCCAGACCATTCTGGTAGGCCTCACGAATGTAGCTGCCATTCAGTTTTGAAGTGCTATTGTCGAGTCCGATCTTAAAACTCATGATCTCGTAATTCGCGAACTCGTCGTTCGGCGAAAGACCCGGATTAGTTTCAGAAGTACCTTTGACCTGATGGATTTCAGTGAGCGGTTCGTTAATCAATCGCGACTGAGCCCACGCTGCGTCAATGGGCCGGCCCTTGCTGTCCACGTCGAGCGGAAACATTATGCCGTCGCTCAGGTTTGCGTTATGTGAGATGGCAAACGCTTCATTGCCGAGCTTGCGTTGCCCATCGAGCCAGGTCCAAAGGTCTTCCGGGTTCAACGAATCAATCGCCGTGAAGGGCAAAACGGGTATCTTCTTAGAGTCGCGGAAGAAAACGTTCCGATGCATGTTCCGGTTGTTCGGCATCGACGTCCATTCGTAAGACGCAAAGGTCGTGAACTTACCCGGCTGGTAATACTTGTCGGCGATGTCGACGTTCTTCCTCCAAACGCTGCCGGCAATCTCGGGACTCAATAGTTCTTTGATCGGCTCGTGCTTGGCGAGACTACCCGCCAGCCATTGAAAGACTTTACTGAACTCGTCCGGAGTATTGGCTTGTAGTCTCTTCGCGACGGGCTGCTTGCTAAGGTCAGAAGTTGGGTCATTGGCAAGCGGGATCACCCCCGCGTACTCAGAGTGGTCGGTCACGCCATGAAAATCGAGCGGACGGCCTTTGAGTTGCACGTCAAATCCCGCCGGATGCTTGATTGGCATTCCCAGCGAATATTTGTACGCATCTTCCGGCGTCGTAAGATGATTTCCGATCAGATATGCGTCCACGGACCAACTGGTGTGTGAGTGGGTTTGACCAAAGAAACAATCGCGATCGGGATTGCTTGGAACTGTCTGTGCAGATTTCGTCCTCGGTAAGGCCGACGCAACCGTAGCGGCTTCTGCTTTCTTTACGGCTGCCTCATCTCTAAGCTTTCGATTTCGCTCAGCACGACTCAGGACAGTACCAAGTGCAACTGCAAATACCGCTGCCATCATGATCGCAATCAGTCTTCTTTTCCCCATATCGACCTCCATTGAATAGATGGGACGTCAATCATGTATAGCTGGCATGTTTGACACAAAACACTTCACCAAATTGGACGAGACTTAACCGCGTGAGTTTATCGGACCGCGGGGCGACCGGTAACTGTCACTTTTGACAGCTTGTTGTAGTCGACAGAGCTATGTGTGAGTGGACGCACGCGTCAGCCAGGTGAAGCACCAGACTGACATCGCGGTGTGCAGCACAACTGTGGGCCAGAGACCGATACCTGATAACCGCCAACCTATCCCTGCATAGGCAAGTACTACCACAACGACGGCGTTGTAGAGCAACATTCCCAACATGATGCCGCTTGTGGCGCTGTTCTGACCATCGTTGCGCGCCAGCCAACATATAAGTCCCAACGCGAGCAACGCCGACCCCGCCACGCGCCCCACAACTGCATCGGCTGCGGTGTCGAAGGGCGCGCCGATCAGGATCGATGCAACTAACGACGGCGACACCATCAACCCCAGACCTGCGCCGATCTCAGCTACGGCCGTTACGATGAATAGCGGTCTGTTTCTCATCAGAAAGGTGGCCATAAGCCACAAAGAAGCACAAAAGGATTCAGCGGGTAACTACTCGCGGGGAACTCTGGCGATCGTTTATCCATGACATGATCGTGGAAACCAGTTCGCGTCGAACCTGCGCCGGAGTTTGTGGAGTGGGCGCCGGACTGTCTGGCAGACTTCGTTCGCCTCGCTTAACAATCCGAATCGTTTTTATGGGTTTGGCCTGCATCTTTCCTTACCGCTGTGAATATTATTGACGTCTCAAAAGTAATTGTTACTGTCAGTATTTACAGTCTTTCATCCAAACTGTACGGCACGAACGAGTTGCTTATTGCAGAGTGATGATCGTTCTCCTCGTGCTGGCGGCGGAGGTTGGTTACCGAGCAGGACCAGGCGGAATGAATGTTTCATTTATTGCGCTTTGGGTTTCTTGTCGGCAACGAAGTCAACTGTAGTCTTGCTACCATCCGCTGATGTGGCCTTGATGTTGAGCTTATCGATCGACTTGCCGTCTTTGCGCAAATACAGTTTTCCGGTGCCGTTTGCGTTTCCGCCAACCACACCACCAGTGATCTTGAGGTTAATTCCCTGTGCTGGAGATTGAGCTGCGGACCAGGTACCTTGCGCGGACAGTTGGAGATCCGCATAGAACGTCAAATCTGCCTCGCCGTTTTCTTTGAGAATTACCATCACCGAAGAGATCTTGTGCTTGTCGATATCGGAGACGACTATCGTGCCTTGTCCTTTGGCGGTGGTGTTGAGAGAAGTGATTTTTTGTGCACCGGCAACCACGGACAGCAATAGCGCTATAACAGTGACAAGAGCGAGCATTGTAAGTCGTGTCTTCACTTGTGGCCTTCCTTTCCCGATCGTGCGCCGGCCCCAATTCTAAGAGCTCTATCCCTGCGGTCGTAACTGTCACATTTGACAGGGCTGGCAGGGAGCAAAGTACGAGCAGCGTTCGATCATTGGACTTGGTGCCGAGGGAGCTTCACAGGGTGGTAAGTTGCGCGCCGAACCACCTAACGCAGGACCCTCTCACGGTACCAGGGCGTTCTAAATTGAAGTAGATTCGCAGCGCTTCGTGTCGGGTTGAGCAGCATGCGGCTAAAGACCTTTATGTAGAAGCTTCTTGAATTGTTTCGTTCGATCATCCGGATCAGATACTGGTCCAGAAAGTCTTCTACGATGATTAATCCCAATCCGGCAGTTGGTGTTACAACCAGATCCACGTACGTCTGTTTTCCGTGTAAGCCAACATTACCAATGGAAGCCTGGCTTACCGGGCCAATTTCAAACTGTGTGCTCCAGGCCGCGGACCAGGCAAACGCCCTAAGCCGACTGCGCCAATACGCGCTCGACTCATTGAAGCGCAGTCCCCTCCCCTTGGGATCGTTTTGAATTTGAATGAATCCAAGCAGCGCGCCTTGCATCGGGTGAGCAACATAGTTGGTGAAGAACTTTCCGCCATCTTCCCAGCCATGGAGTGACTTGACTGAGCGAACATAGTCCTTAAAGAAAGGTCCCTTTAGATCGCGACGGGTCTTTGGTTGGGTTAATGCGTAGCCGTGTTGGATGCCTAGAAATATTAACGACTGTTTGGTCGCAGCCGACCATTGGAAGCCTGGCTTGCCAGCGAACTTTTTTGGATTCCGATCCTGGCGTTCCGACGTCCTACGAAGAGGGTACGAGTGGATTTGAGGTTCTGCTAACTCAATGAAGTTAATGAATGGCGAGGGAGCCCGACCAGAGTTCAGTCTCCGCCAGTCCCACTTTGTCGACAGCCCTATGTTAGTTGAGGATATCGAATCTGGTTCATTGTCTAATATAGAACTTTCTGTCGCTGGGCTGTTTTGGTTTTGAGCCGCAGTAGTAACTCCAACAGATATGATGAAGATCGCGCATAATACAGACTGTTTCACCTTGACCCCCTTGACTCGACTAGGTGTCCCCCAGGGTTGAAAGCGGTATTGCTCGCAACTTTCGGGCCGATCTTAGTCTAATAACTCTCTCATTAACGCAGGATTAACGACTAGGGTGAACGTATGTAAGGTTCTGCGGAACCTCTCCGCTTCCGGAGACTCCGCGGTCTACCAGAGCCATGTTCGCACGGTGGCGATACTGGTTACTCGTTTTTGTATTCGGAACGATCGCGGCACCATCACAGAAGATACAAGTCGACGCCAATGGATGGAAACGTGGTATGCGTCGAAGGGCTTAATTTGTGAAATGGTGCCGAAGGGGGCTTAGGTAGGGTGATACACGTCCGTTACTTACTCAGCAATTTTGAAATACTAGCATTTCGCCGTTTCTTGCTATTCACATTATTACCATTGAGTTAATCAGCACCACACAATTGTGATTAATTGGACACTAAGAAGCATCTGGGACTCTGTGAATGACAAGCCATACCACGTGGTTAATGAATCATCGGATCGCAGCCAAACTCGATTACCGAGTAGTGCTTTTTGAGTTCCGCCAGCTCTTCGCCCTCGCGTTTCTGAATCTCCAAATAGTCTTCCGGTGGATTCCCCCAGCATGAGATTCGAAAAAATCGAATCTCCCGGCCTTTGGCGTCGACTAGTTTTCCTCTGCGGCAGCGAGCTTTCAATTCAATGAGCTTCTTCTTAACGGTTAAGCTCGATTTTCCCTCGACGTCATACGAAACAACTTCATCGGCACGAACATCCTCCGGCAGGCAACTGAAATTCTTTGAAGGCGCCGAGTCGTCATCCTCACGAGGCTTGTCCAGCGTGGCCGTGACCGCCAATTGCCTCCTGCCTTCGCCCTCCGCCAACCCCATCTCTCCTCCGATCAGGAAAATACAGAGACCTAAGAAAAGAAGCATTTGGCAATGACACTGATTTAGCAAATGTCGGAGACTCCTGAAGACAGTATGCG
>DATNJO010000196.1:0-9742 GCA_035603895.1 Pyrinomonadaceae bacterium | reverse complement strand
AGTGTCACAAGGTGCAGAGCTGCGGATTGTTTCGCACGCGCGGGCGCGCGATCGAAGGCAAGTGCGTGGATTGTCACCTTCCGAATCAAAACTCAAACGTGATCTTCTCCAGCCACGATCGCGTGCGTATCACACCGAAAGTGCGCAACCACTGGATCAAGGTTTACCGTTAGCCACAAAGAGGCACAAGAAGCACAAAAGGCACAAGAGGGACAAAACAGTTAAGAAAAATGATTTCTACTTTTTTGCTCTTGTGCCTTTTGTGCTTCTTGTGCCTCTTTGTGGCTTAACGCGGAGTGGGTTCGCCGGGTTTGACGATGCGAATCCAGTGGTCGGTAAACTCCGCGTGCATTCCGGGAAGTTCGACCTTCGGCATGTGACACGTCGCACACTTCTTCGTGCTCACCGGACATGGCGCATCTTTGCGTCGCTCGGTCTTAGCGTCTTTCGCAGTCGTGAGATGACACGCGAGACACTTCTGATCGTAATACGCCGTGTCTTTCTGCAACTTCTCGTGCGGGTTATGACAACCCAAACAACCGATGCGCGGATCGTTCGTGTTGTGACCGCGGCTATTGAACATTCGATAGGGTTGAAAGCGAATGTTGTTAATGCCTGACTGGCCAGGTTGCAGCATCGCCTGCTCGAAGCTCGTGTGACACGTCCCACAAAACGACTGCGACAATTCGTGTCCGCCAAGTCCGCCGGGGTTGAAGATCTGCGGCTCGTCGAGGTTTTTTGCTTTCATCGCAACCAGATGCTTCTCGCCTGGTCCATGACACGCTTCACAACCCACGCCCGGACTTAGCTGGTCCAACTTCAGCTCCAATCCCTGTACCGCGCCCGTAGTGTGACATCCAAAACACTGCTGCGGCTCTTCACCGGCGATCGCGCGTCCGAGCGCATCTTCCAACGACGCCGGCGCCTCGGGACGATGGCCGATCGTCAGATCGAGACCGCGCAACTTTTCGAAGTAACTCACACGCGTCTCGTAAAGCATGTTGTTGTGGCGAAAGAGAAACGTTTGTCCGACGTGACCCTGGCCGAAGCAATAGAGGATCGGCTTGGTTATTGTGTTCTTACCGTCGGAGATGCTGTAGGTAATCTGTTGGCCTTCACGCGCGATGTTGTAAGTGTAAGGACCGTTGCGAAAAGTGAGTTTGCCTTTCGCGGTGACGATGCGGCAATCAGGCGCGACTTCCAGCGCCTGGCCCATCGGCGTGTTCAACTGTCCGGCCTGCTCTTTGTGACATTCGACGCAAGTCTGATTGCCGACGTAACGAATGCCGCGCGTGTTGGTGTTGGGACGCCAATCGGAGAAAAAGTTGTCCTGCTGGGCGTAGCCAACGACGACAAGCAATCCACAGATTACACAGATTTTACCGAGCCTGCCCCACACCTTCGACGACCTTTATATACTTGTTAACGGGTACGTTCGTGAGTTTGTCGGTGGCCCCGCTGGGCCAACGAATCTGAATCGAATCGATCTTTGTTGCGGCGCCGATGCCGAGAATCTCGCGCGGGTCGTGCGACGAGAGATAACTGCCGCCGCCAGTTCGCAAACGAGTTCGTTTCACTGTTCCGGCCTGCCACGTGATCACCGCGCCAACCGCCGCGGAGTTGCTCTTCTTCGCAACGAGTTCCAATCCCAACCAATTGTTTTTATTCCCGCCCTGGTTGCGCAACAGCAGCGGCGGCTCGCCGTTGTTTGAAGCAAGCACATCTAAATCGCCGTCGTTGTCGAAGTCGCCGACGGCCATGCCGCGTCCTGAGAACATCTTGCCGAACACTGCACCCGACGTCGCACTCACGTCTTTAAAACCGCGGCCGGTGTTTTCGAAAAGCAACAAGGGCTCTTTGTGTTTCACGCGCGGAATCCGCGATTCGATCATGTCGTCCGGATGACCGTTGACGAGAAACAGATCCGGATCGCCGTCGTTGTCATAATCGAGAAACTTGAGTCCCCATCCACTCAACAAATGAGTCGAAGGCGCGATCTCGCCCGGCTGATCCGTGAAGATCAACTCCTGGTCGTTGTGGTAGAGACTAAAAAATTCGTGATCGATATTCGCGACGAAGAGATCCTGCCAACCATCGCCGTCGTAATCCGCGGCATCGACCCCCATGCCCGAACGCGGCCGGCCCGCTTCACCATAAGCGACGCCTGCGGCCAAACCGATCTCTTCAAACTTGCCACCACCTTTGTTGACGAACAGGAAGTTGGGCATCGTGTCGTTAGCGACGAAAAGATCCATCAGCCCGTCGTTGTTCACGTCCGTGGCCACAGCGCCGAAGGATTTACCGGGATGATCGGCAATGCCTGATTCACGGCTTACGTCAGCGAACGTGCCGTTGCCAGTATTGCGATAAAGACGCGATGGCGTGGGTTTGAAAAGACGCGGCACGCAGTAGTAGCGGCGTTGCAAAGTCGCGTCCGTGCAGAGCGGGTTCTGCGACTTGTCGTAGAACACGAAACTCGAAACGAACAGATCGAGCTTGCCGTCGTTGTCGAAATCAAACCAGGTGGCGCAGGTGGACCAACCGGAAGATGCGACACCGGCTTTGTCAGTAACGTCAGTGAACGTGCCGTTGCCGTTATTGCGATAGAGAATGTTTGGTCCGTAATTGGTGATGTAAAGATCGACAAAGCCATCGGCGTCGAAGTCCGCCGCCGCGACGCCCATACCGAATTTTCCACCCGCAACGCCGGCTTTATCGGTTACGTCAGTGAATGTGCCGTTGCCGTTGTTACGATAGAGCGCGTTTTTGAGCGGCGTGGGAGGCGTGAAGAAATCTGATGGACCACTGTTGACGAAATAGACGTCCATCCAACCGTCGTTGTCGTAGTCGAGAAAGGCGCAGCCCGCGCCGACGGTTTCCGGTAATTGGCGATCTGCTGACTGAGCATTGTTGTGAACCCAGGTGATCTTGCTCGTCTGCGGCGAGACCTCTTCAAAGACCACCGGACTCAACGCAAGGATTAGAATTAGGGCCACGGAGTACACGGATGACACGGATTCTACTTGGGATTTGTGGGCGGTAAAACGACAACACCGTCACTTCCGGCGCCCTTCGCTTTCAGTTTCTCAACGATGCGCATCTCTTCCTGCGCGCGTGCGGGATCTTTCAATCGCGCATATAGCAGCGCGAGATTGTAGTGTGCGGTGGGCTCCTCCGGATCGAGTTTCACCGCGGTTTCCAACTCCTCTTTCGCGCGCGGATAGTTGCGCAGCTTGATGTAACTCGAGCCGAGTGCGATGCGTGCGTGTGCGTAGTTTGGAAGTTTTTGCACGGCCTTTTCAAACAGGCCGATCGCTTTCGCGTCGTCGTTCTGTTCCTGGGCCACGAGGCCGAGATAGTAGAAAACTTCCGGGATCGGCGAAGCGGATCGAGCGCTCTTTTCCAGCCACAGCCGCGCCTCGTCGTACTTCTTCTGGTTCAGCAAGACGTAGCCGAGATGGACCTGTGCCGGATCGCTGTTGGGTTGCAACTGGATCAGTTTGCGAAACACTTTTTCGGCTTCGAACAGATCGCCTTTGCGTAGCCAGGCGATGCCGTAGCCGAGCAAGTAAGACGGTTCGTTGGGACGCAGTTTCAGTGCGTTTTCGAGCGCGGCTTTCGCGGCGTCACTCATGCCGACCTGGAGAGAGAGCAATGCAAATTTGTAAAGCAACTCCGGCGAGGTTGAATTGGCAGTAAGCACACCGACGCGCGTCAGGTAGATTGTGACTTCTCTGAGCTCACCTTTAGCTCGCGAGATTTGCGCGAGACCGAGGAGTGCGCCTGCGTTGTCGAGACGCCCGTCGAGCGCACTCAGGTATTGCTGTTCGGCTTCGGCGAGTGAGTTTGTTTCAAGGTATGCGTCGCCAAGCATGACCATCACGTCGGTGTTCGTGGGTTCTGCTGAAAGAACTTCTTTCAGTTGGAGCGCGGCTTTGGCTGGTTCGCGCTTTTGGAGATAAAGGTAGGCGAGATTCATTCGCGCGCCTGAGTAGTGTGGATCGTTGACCACTGAACGAACGAACAACGTCTCGGCTTCGGTAAAGCGATTTTGTTTGGCGCGAATCGTGCCCATCAAATTGAGCGCGACCGGGTCGTTTGGTTTGGAGCGTAACAAGATCGCGAGTTGGCGTTCGGCTTCGATGGTTTTGTTATCGCGAATGAGTACAGCGATCCGCTCTAATCGCGCGACGTCCTGTGCGACGGCCACGGAGGCGAAGATCAGAACAAACACGAATTTCCACGGATTTATTCGGATGACCTAAACTCCTTCTCGTCGACTTTGCCCTGTCCTTCTTTGATGGTGATGATGCGGTTGATGCCGGCGCCGCTGATCTTGTCGACCGTGCCGCTGGGCCAACGCACCTCTATCAAATCAATCTTCGTTCGTTTCTCGAGACCGAAGTGCAACCGCATGTCGCTCTGTGAAATGTAACTGTCGCCGCTGCGCACCTCGTCGACCTGTGTCAGGTCGCCAGACACGACCTTCACGCGCGCGCCGATACCACTCCGGTTGCTCTTCACGCCAACGGTCTTGATGAGAATCGAATTATTCGCGTTTCCGTTGTCGTTGCGCAATAGCTGCGGCGAGCCGTCGAGATCGGTTACTAACAGATCGATGTCGCCGTCGTTATCGATGTCGCCAAACGCAACCCCGCGGCTCGCACGGTTCTCGGTCAACACATTACCAAACTCAGCAGCGACTTCAGTGAACGTTCCGTTGCGATTGTTGTGATGGAGCAAACGCGGCTGGCGATAACTCGGGAGCTGCGGATAAACGTGCCCGTTCGCAACGAAGATATCTACCCATCCGTCGTTGTCATAGTCGAAAAACTTTGTGCCCCAACCAACGTGCGGCAAGCTCACGGCTGCGACCTTCGCAGCGTAAGAAACGTCGGTGAACGAGTTTGGGCCATCATTGTGATAGAGCGTGTTGTACTCGTCCGCGAAGTTCGTAATGAAGAGGTCCATCCGGCCATCGTGATCGTAATCGCCGGCGGTTACGCCCATGCTTCCCTGTTCGCTACCATTCTCGTTGACCGCAGTTCCGGCGGTAAATCCGATCTCTTTGAACGTGCCGTCGCCGTTGTTGCGGTAGTGAAAGTTTGGCGTCGAGTCGTTGGCGACGAAGATATCGATCAAACCGTCGTCGTCGAAGTCGCTGGTCATCACGCCAAGACCATAAAAGCCGTCCGGGTCGGAAACGCCCGCTTGTTTCGTAACGTCAGTGAACGTGCCGTTTCCGTTGTTCCGAAACAGCGAATCACCCGCGCCTTTGAGCCCGCGGGGACCACACTGCACGGGAATCGACTTGTACTGGCACGTCTGCCCCTGACCAAACTCAGGCAGGTTGTCGATGTCGAAGTCGACGTAGTTGGCGACGAAGAGATCGAGATCGCCATCGCGATCGTAATCGAGAAACGACGCGCCGGTGGACCAACGTCTATCGCTGACGCCGGCTTTGTCCGTGACGTCGGTGAACGTCCCGTTTCCGTTGTTCTTGAAAAGTTTGTCGGGACCGAGACAGGTAACGTAAAGATCCTCGAAGCCGTCGTTGTTGTAGTCGCCGACGGCCACGCCCATCCCCCAACCGATATCACTCAAGCCGGCTTTTACGCCGACTTCCGTGAACTTTCCATTGCCGTCGTTACGATACAGATCGCTCTTCGTCTTGCCTTTCGACTTCACCAGATCGACTGACAGTGAATTGACTAGATAGATATCGAGATCGCCGTCGTTGTCATAATCGAAGAAAGCCACGCCACCACTCATCGATTCGACGATGTATTTCTTTTCGGGAGCGGCAACGTGCTTGAAGGTGATCCCGGCTTGCGTGGTGATGTCGGTGAAAGCGACCTTCACAGGTGGCGGCGCGACAACCAGGGCAAGCATCAACAGAAGTGGTTTCAGTATCATCTGTGTAATCTGTGGATGGCTTTAGTTGCCCTTGGCGCGCGCTTTCTCTTTCAGTTCACGCGAGATTTCGAGCTGGTCTTCGCCTTCTTTTTTACGTCCGGCGGCGATGTACGCACGGCCCAGTTGATAATGCACGTGCGCCTGATTGGGTTTGAGCTTCGCAGCGGCCTCCAGATTTTGCACGCTGCCCGGGACGTCGCCCTGTTGTAACAACGCTTTGCCGAGCTCGTAGTAAGCGTCGGCAAACTCAGGACGGTCGCGAATGACCTCACGCATCAGCTTAACGCCGCGCTCAGTCTGTTGTTGGGCCAGCACTACAAATCCGAGGTGATACTTGGCCGTTAAATCGTTTGGATTCATTGCGAGCTCACTCTCAAACTCACGCGCGGCCAGATCCATTTTTCCATCCTTTAAATAGATCAGTCCGGTGTAAAAGTGCGCGAGCCGCACTTTGTCGTCGAGCTTGAGCGCTATTTGCAATTCTTCGAGTGCCTTCGCAGTGTCGCCGCGCTCGTAGTTTGCCTGACTCATCAGGATGTGCACCTGCGGACTGTCGCCGCCGACGAGCACCATCTGCTCGATCGCGCGGTTGGCCGCTTCAGTCTTTCCGTCCTTCAACAACGAAAGCGCATACGGGTAGTACAGACCAGCGTCCTGTGTCTTGACCGCAATCACCTGTTCGAGCAGTGATGCTGCTTTCCCGTAGTTCTCGGTCATGAAGTAACTCAGTCCCAACAACTGCTTGATGCCGACGTTGTTTGCATCAACGTTGAGTTCATTCTCCAGCGCCGGAATCGCGTCTTTATAGCTTTCGGATTTATAAAGAGCGAGGCCGAGATTGTAGTTGAGTCCCGGCTGGCTCGGATTCAGCTTCGCGGCTTGCGCAAACTGCACCGCAGCTTCGCGAAAGTCCTGCTGCTCGGCACGCAGTCCGCCGATGCTATTGTGCGCCGCCGCCGCAAACTTCGAATACAGCGTCTCTTCTAACTTCAACTTCTCAAGCGTCTTCGAATCAAGCGCCACCGGCTCGGCGACGACTCCTTCAGCCTTCACCAAGTTGCCTTCCTGGTTCGGCGCTGGAGTGCCACTGAGAAACGCGCCGACTTTCTTCTCGTCCATCTTGAAGCCTTTCGACTTCAACTCGGCAGACGTTTGCAATTCCTTCTCGCCTTCGGCCGTGCGGCCCGCTTTGATCAACGACTGGCCCAGACGATAATGCGCAGTGGTCACCTGATAGTCGTTGTGATCGAGTGACGGAGTCAGCGCAATTGTCTTTTGCAAAACCTCTATCGCTTGCTGGTGTTTCGCGGCACCTTGATAAGCCTGGCCCAGGTGGAAATAAGGATCGGGATTGTTCGGCTGCTGGCGCACCGCTTTCTCGAGCAACGGGATCGCGTCGTCAAACTTGCGCTCCATAATGTAAAGAATGCCGAGATAAAAGTTGGCGAAGTATTCCTCGGGATTGGCGGCGAGTTCGATTTTAAACTCGGCCATTGCATCCGGCATGCGTGCGGCGCCGTCCTTGTAGAGATACGTCAGACCGAGATAGTAATGAACGCGCGGGAAACGAGGATCGAGGGCAATCGCTGCTTTGAACTCCTCGATCGACTCCGGCAAAAAACCGGTCTCGCGATACGCGCGTCCGATCAGCACACGCAGCGCCGGCCGGTTGCCGAGTCGTTGGGCCATCCCTTCGTACAACTGTTTTGCTGAAGCGACGTCTTTCCGTTTCAGATATGCCAGGCCCAGCGTGTACTCAGCATCATAATCGCCGGGCGTCAACTTCAGCGTCGCCTGCAACTCCGCAATCGCCTTATCAAACTCGCCAATCATGAAATAGGACTTGCCGAGCATGTGATGCGCCGCGGCATTTCGCGGATCAGCAGCAAGGGCGCGCTGCACCGGTTCGATTGCTTTCGAAAACTGGCCCAGGTGGAAATATGCGATCGAGAGATCTACGAGCCCTTCGGTCGAATCCAGACGAATTGAGGTTGCGGTCTTCAGTACGTCAGCGGCGGGTTCGTACCTCCCCTGCGCGGCGTAGACCTTGCCAAGCCGTAGATACGATTCAGCCAAAATGATCTTGAACTCAGCTTCCGCGGCGGCGTAGTTGCCGGCGACGTGATATTGCTGCGCGGCTTCGTAGTGCCGGCGAAACAGATCGCCCTGAGCCTGAAAAATGAAAACTGAAATTAGAAGAGGGAGAAAGGCCGAGCGCAGGTACATCATTACCCCTGACCTACATAAAACTCTAAAAAACTTGGACGAAGAACTGAGGGGGATCGCTCAGTTCTTCGTCCTTAGTTAGCCTGCCGGCAGTATATCAGAAGGTAAACTTGAGACCGAGTTGAATCTCGCGTGGCGACTGCGCAGTGTTCAGAAAACCAAACGCACCGCCCTGCGAAATGTCAACGTTATAGCCGATGAAGTTTGTATGGTTGAACAGGTTGAAGAATTCAGCGCGGAACTGAATGCCGTACCGCTCCTTGAATCTCCAGTTCTTGGCCGTCGAGAAGTCGACCGTAGTGATCGGCTTGCCACGCACCGAGCCCTTGCCGAGCGAGCCCATTTGGCCGGGCGCAGGTCTCGCAAATGCGGCCGGGTTCAGGAACTGCGTTGCGTCATTCGTATTGAGATAAATCGGCGCACCGGTATAGTCCGGGCGTTGGCCGACAGCCGACGCTGTTCCGATGGTGTTCGCATTGGTAGTGAGCTCGATTGGTGTCGAGCCAAAGTACGACACAATGAAGTTCAACTGCCAATCGCTGAGAGCGAGATCCGCTCCTCGGCCCCAGCGTTTCGCTGAGGGCAAGACATAAACGAGGTTGCTGACCAATGTCTGGCGTCGATCGAGGTCGGCGTCGCCCTTGTCAGCCTTGAAGTTAAATGGATCGCTGGTCGAGTTGGTAAACGCAGTCAGCGCTACGTCAGAGATCGAATGACCCCACGTGTACGCAACCTGGTATGCAAGGCGATCGGTGAAGCGGCGGTTAAGCCACAACTGCATTCCGTGGTAACTGGAGTTACCGTTGGATTCATCAGTGGTGATGTTGCCAATGTTTCTGAACAAGCGGTTGGCGGCAATCAGGTCTCCCTGATTTTGAACCACACCCGTGACCGGACTCGGAACGTTCAATCCGGCACGAGCGATTTGCACTCTGGCCGAATCGGTGCTGCCATCGCACGCGCTGCCGCGGCATGGTCCGAGCGGAATGTCGTTACGGTTCACGTTGCGGCGCCAGATGTGCAGTCCGTGGTTGCCGATATAAGACGCTTCAAACACAGTGTTTGAAAAGATCTCGTGCGCAATCGTCAGGTTCCACTGATAGCTCTCGGGTGGCCTGAAGTTTGGATCGATCGCGGCGAAGCCGGCGTTCGGATTAACACCTGCGACGTTGTTGATTAGTCCCGGATTGATCGTGTCGAGACTGCGGCAGGTCGGGCAGTTAGCCAGCGTGGTGCCGGCGCCGTTCCAACCCGAGCCCGCGCTCACCGTCGTGGTCCATGGCGGATTGCCAGTCAAGCGGAGCAAGTCTTCAATAACGTTTGAACGGCTCATGTAACGGCCGAAGCCGATTCTGGCCGAGGTCTTGCCGGTGCCGAAAATATCCCACGCGAGACCGAAGCGTGGCTGCCATCCTTGCTTGTAGGTATTCACAGTCGACTTGGGGAAACCCATTGCAACTGCTTCTTCAGCCGTGACCAAGCCGGTGTTGAAATCAACGCCGTTGTAGAGGTTCGGGAAGAAGTTGGAAATGCGATTGTCTGCCTCCCAGGCGGTCGGGAACTGCGAGTAGCGCAAGCCCAGAGTCAACGTGACACGTGG
>DATNJO010000195.1:0-8985 GCA_035603895.1 Pyrinomonadaceae bacterium | reverse complement strand
TTTAATCTGCTTTTGCACCGGTACACGGCACAGGACGACATTGTCGTGGGTTCGCCGATTGCTAATCGCAACCATGTTGAAACTGAAAACCTCATCGGGTGCTTTATCAACACGCTCGCGCTGCGGACCAATCTTGCTGGCAGTCCAACGTTCCGCGAACTGCTCGGTCGCGTGCGCGAAGTAACGTTTGATGCGTACGCGCATCAAGACTTGCCGTTCGAGCTTCTTATCAGCAGGTTACAACCTGAGCGCAAAGCCAATACCACGCCTTTGTTCCAGGTCTGGTTTGCACTCGGCAACACTCCTGCAGTGCAATTCGACCTGCCGGGCATCTCGATTAGTCGCATCGACTCCGGACGCGAGGTGTCGCAGTTTGATTTGACGCTGACGCTGGGTGAAACACCGTTCGGGCTCGACGGGCTACTCAATTACAACAGCGATCTGTTCGCGGCTGAAACGGTCGCACAAATGGTCCAACACTTCCTCAAGCTGTTGGAAGAAGTGGCCCTGTGTCCAGACCTGCAACTCTTCGACGTCCAGTTGCACGAAGAGGAAAGTAACGGTTTTGGCAATGTCTCAGGCGAGCCAGTGCAGGCCGGCATCAGTGAGGATGAATTCGTTCTCTGAGTAATGGGTCCGATAGGACATGTAGGACCTAGTCACACCCAACAACTCCATTCAAACGAAGGGCAAGAAAATGAGTTCGCGAGCACCGGTGTACCGTCTCCACGATGCGACAGTGGCTGAGCCGCTGGTCAATCGTTGGGAAGCATGGGCACATTTGATTCCGCCAGTGCCGGCAAGCCTGCACTTGCGTGAATACCAGATCAAGTTATTGAAGTCGTACCTCGCCGATCCTCAGGTTCACGCTGACGTCTGCGCGAATCCGAAGCTGCGGAGCGGTCCGTTCGTCGATGTCCCGCCGGCCCGTGCCGGAGAGGTCAAAGAGTTTCTCCTGCGTACCGAGAACAATCTGGCTGCCAGCCTGAAGCTGGCCCAAGCCACGATAGAATTTCAGAACTATCTCGTCGGCGAGGCGAAGGGACACAGCCTCGATCCTTATTACCCTCGTCTCCCGGCCGAATTGCGTGGCTACGTCGAACTTACATACGACTACTACAACCGGCCCGCCGTCCGCTTCTTTGAGGGACTGCTATACGAAAGTCCCTACTACAGAAGTGACGTGCAATCGTTCCGCATTCTTCGACAGCAACACGACAACTCGCGGTCGTTCATCATGAGCACACCGCGGCTGCCGGAGAGCGATCAGATCGAGTGGGACGTGCCATTTGAAGACTCGGTGGTCGACGAACTCTTCCGTCTTAACACCACGCCGCAAACACTTGGTTACATACGCGAACTGCTCGGCGTCTCCCCGGCTAACGAAAAAGTCTTGCTGTCTCTGCTTTCGGAAAAACCCACAGTTGTTCCACCCGAAACGTGGAACGGCTCGGACGCTCGCGTACGTTATTTCGGCCATGCATGTGCGTTGGTCGAATGGAACGGTGTTTCGATACTGACTGATCCGTATATCGGAGTAATGCCGGTGAGCGGCGGTGTCGATCGTCTGACCTACGACGATCTTCCCGAGAGAATAGACTACGTTCTCATCACCCATAATCACCACGATCATTTCTGTCTCGAGACGCTGCTGCGTTTGCGCCACAAGATCGACTGTCTGGTTGTGCCACGCTCGTCGGGTTTCTTCTACGGCGATCTGTCGCTCAAGCTGTTGGCCCAAAAGGTCGGTTTCAAAAATGTCGTCGAGCTGGACTGTATGCAGTCGATCCCGTTGCCCGATGGCGAGATCGTTGCCATTCCTTTTATGGGAGAACACGCCGATCTTCCGCACAGCAAGTCTGGTTACGTCATCCGCACTGGCAAGAAGCAAATGATGTTTGCCGCAGATTCCGACTGCCTCGACGAGTACATGTATGAGAATGTTCGCCGCAGCCTGGGAACGATTCACACTGTGTTTCTCGGAATGGAGTGCGTTGGCGCGCCGCTCTCGTGGAGTTGTGGACCTTTTTTCCCGGTCAAGCCTGACCGCACAATCGATCAGACCAGACGATACAAAGGGAGTGATTCCGTGCGCGGGCAGAAGATGCTAGCCGCCGTCCAGGCGGAACGCCTTTATATCTACGCAATGGGAATGGAACCCTGGTTCGAGCATCTTCTTGGACTCGCCTACGACGAAGATGCCGTGCAACTCCGCGAGTCGAGCAATCTCTTGACCATTGCTCGAGAAGCCGGCTTCAACGACGCTGAACGATTATTCGGGAAACGCGAAATCATTCTTCCGGCGACGAGTGAAGGTGACGAGACGATTCACGATATGACTGATGAGACCACCTCATCTACCTCAAGCGAAGAGCCAGCCGAAGCTACTTTCGTTTTTGATTAACGATACATATCCAAAGGAGAGCATTCATGGGCACGGCCAAGTCCCGATTGTCCGTTTTTCAGAAGTCTTTTAAAGAAGAGAAAGACTACTGGATTAGGAAACTCGAGCGCGACGTTGAAGTGACGGAGCTGACGACTGATTTCGTCCGTCCCACCGGCGGCGAAGTGGAAACTGACTCTTTCGTCTTCGCGCTTTCCAGCGACGTCTGCCTTCGCTTGTCGAAGCTCGCTGGAGATTCGCCGTTTCTCATCTACGCAGCGTTAATGGCGGGCCTGCAAGTTTGCCTGCGCAAGTACACCGGCGCGCGTACGATCAAAGTTGGAAGCCCGGCTCGTGTGAAAGATGGCGAAGCGCCCGTAAATGCTCTTGCGATCGTGAACGAAGTGGACAGCAACACGCCATTTCGCACGCTGCTGATGTCTGTTCGTGAGACGCTCATCGAGGCTTACTCGAAACAAAACTACCCTTACGAACGTCTGCTGCGCGATCTCGATCTCGACCGCATCACCAATCGTTGTCCGCTCTTCGGCGTCACCCTCGCGTTTAAGACTATCCACGGCGAGCTGCCGCCACTCAACGTCGATATAGCGATAACATTTGAGAAGAATGCCGAAACCATTTCCGCGAGGCTCGAATACAACAGCAAGCTCTTCCGCCGGGAGACCCTCGAACGTTTCATCAGTCACTACCTCAACGTGCTGGCGGTCGTTACGGCGAACGTTAATGTCCTCGTGCGCGACATTGAGATCTTGAGTGGGGCGGAGCAACAACAACAGCTCGTCGAGTGGAACGACACGACCGCACCCCGTCCGGAACAGTATTGTCTCCACCGAATGTTTGAAGCACAGGTAGAACGCACGCCCGAGGCGGTCGCCGTTGAAACTGCCGGCGAGCGGATCAGCTATCGTGAGCTCAATGAACGCGCCAACCGGCTGGCTTCATATCTCCATTCGCGCGGCATAAAGTTCGAAGACCGGGTTGGCGTCTCTATGGAACGCTCGACGGAGATGATCGTGGCGCTGCTCGGAGTGTTAAAGGCTGGCGCTGCTTATCTTCCTCTCGACCCCACCTACCCGCAAGATCGACTCGCGTTCATGGTCCAGGATGCGGACGTCAAACTGGTGCTGACTACGGAAAACTTAACCACGGATTTTGAATCACGATCTGTAAATGATCCGTGTAACCCCCAGAATGCCGCTTACGTGATTTACACCTCTGGTTCGACAGGCCAGCCGAAAGGTGTCGTGGTCCAGCACGCGGGCGTGTGCAATATGGTGGCCGCACAGATCCGCGAGTTCGATGTGCAACCGGAAAGTCGCGTGCTTCAGTTTGCTTCGGTGGGCTTCGACGCGTCGGTATCGGAAATCTTCACAACGCTTACTGCTGGTGCGACTTTGTATCTCGCGGAGAGAGAATTCCTGTCTGAGCCTGCGTCGTTGGCTCGACTGATCAAAGAACAGAAGATCACGATAGTTACCTTGCCGCCCGCGGTTCTCAATCTGCTTGATGAAAACGATCTCCCAAGCTTGAAGACACTCATCGCGGCCGGGGAAGCTTGTTCCGCTGAAATCGCCGCCCGCTGGTCCAAAGAACGACGCTTTATCAATGCGTATGGTCCGACCGAAGCCAGTGTCTGCACGACTCTGCATCACCACAAAGGGACAGACGTTACGACTCCACCCATCGGACGACCGATTTCAAACATGCGCGTCTATATCATGAACGGGGATTTACAAGCCGTGCCCGTCGGCGTCGCGGGAGAGCTTTACATCGCGGGCGACGGCCTCGCGCGCGGCTATTTGTCACGACCGGAGCTCACGGCGGAAAAGTTCGTGCCACACCTGTTTAGTCAAGAGGGAGGAGAAAGGCTGTATCGCAGTGGCGACCTGTGCCGGTGGCTGCCAACCGGAGAGGTGGAGTTCCTGGGACGCATCGACCATCAGGTGAAGCTGCGTGGGTTTCGCATCGAGCCAGGAGAGATCGAAGCGGTGCTGAGAGCACACGTAGCCGTTCGAGAAAGCGCAGTGATAGTCCGTGACGATCGACTGCTGGCGTATGTGGTTACGGAAGGTGACGGACTAACAGTGAATGAGTTGCGCAGTTATTTAGGTGGGTGCCTGCCGGAATACATGGTGCCGTCGGTGTTCATGCTGCTGGATGAGTTGCCGTTGACTGCGAACGGAAAAGTGGACCGGCGGCGGTTGCCTGAGCCGGAGGGAGTGCGGCCGGAGTTGATACAGGACTACGTTGCACCCACGACAGCGGTGGAAGAATCGCTGGCTGAGATCTGGGCAGAGGTGCTTGAGCTGGAGCGAGTCGGCGTCAACGACAACTTCTTTGATCTGGGCGGTCATTCGCTGCTGGCTACACAGGTGATCTCGCGGCTGCGAGAAACTTTCCAAATCGAACTAAGACTGAACGAGTTTTTTGAGGTGCCAACTGTGAGTAGCCTCGCGAAGGTAATTGAGAGCACCCAATTGAAAGGTGAAGAACCGAAAACGCAATCGATAGTGCCAGTCGGGCGCGAGCGTGCCTTGCCGCTTTCGTATGCACAACAGCGTCTCTGGTTTATTGACCAAATGGAGCCGGGGAATCCGTTTTACAACATTCCGTCAGCGATACGCTTGCAAGGCAATCTGGACGTCACCGCTCTTGAGCAGAGCCTGAACGAGATCGTGCGCCGTCACGAAACGCTACGAACAAACTTCATCACCGAACAAGGACAGCCTGCACAGGTGGTTGCGCTCGTTCGTCCACTGAAGTTGGAAGTGCTAGACCTTGAGCCACTCTCCGTCACAGAACGCGAGACGGAAGCACACCGGCTTGCGGTCGAAGAGGCGCTGCGTCCGTTCGACCTGGCGCACGATGCGCTCCTGCGTGCAACACTGCTTCGTCTTTCAGCCAAAGAACACATCGTGTTGCTGACGATGCATCATATCGTCAGCGACGGGTGGTCCATGGGCCTGCTAATCAAAGAAGTCGCCGCTTGCTACGAAGCTTTCTCGACCGATAAACCGGCACTGCTGAAACCGCTTCCCATTCAGTACGGCGATTTCGCGGTTTGGCAGCGTGATTACTTGCAGGGAGAAACACTCGAACAACTTATTTCCTACTGGCGCCGGCAGCTCGAAGGTATGCCCATGCTTCAACTGCCCACGGACCATCATCGCCCGGCGGTGCAAAGCGTTCGAGGTGCCTATCACGTTTCGGATCTGCCGGCAGAGCTGGTCGCAGGTATTGATGCCCTGAGCCGGAAAGAGGGGGTTACGACTTTCATGTCACTCCTCGCAGCATTCAATACGCTGCTCTATAGATACACGGGCCAGTCTGACATTGTCGTCGGCACAGACGTAGCAAACCGCAATCGTTTCGAGACCGAAGGACTCATCGGTTTTTTCCTCAATCACCTCGTGCTGCGAACGCATTTTTCCGGCGAGTCTGCTTTTGTCGAGCTACTCGCGCGCGTGCGCGACGTATCACTGGGCGCGTTTGCTCATCAGGACCTGCCATTCGATCTATTGGTAAAGACATTGAAGCCAAAGCGCGACCTGAGTCATACGCCACTCTTCCAGGTCCTCTTTGTTGTGCAGAACGCGCCGATGCCTTCGTTGCAACTTCCGGATTTTTCGTTGAGCGTGATCGAAGCCGACAACGGCACGACGAAGTTTGATCTATCTCTCTTTGTCACTGAATCGGCTGAAGGCTTACGCATGATCTGGAAATACAGCGCGGATCTCTTTTACCCGGAAACGATCAAGCGGATGGCTGAGAACTTTCAGAAGCTGATCGAGTTCGCCGTCGCGGATCCCGGCAGGTCGGTTTCAGTGCTGGCCCAACGGCTCAACGATAGTGAGAAACAACAGCAGCTTTTGAGTAAACAGGAACGCCAGCAGTCAAAACTCAGAAAGCTCGGCAGCATCAAGCGAAAGGCAATCAATCTCGAGGAGCTGAAACTGGTCGAGACAAAATTGCTGAATCCTCAATTCCCGATGCCGCTGGTTATTCAGGCTCTGTCATCAGACGTTGATCCATTCGAGTGGGCCGCCGCGAATTCTTCTTTAGTCCAGGCGAAACTGCGCGAACACGGTGCGCTGCTGTTTCGGGATTTCGGGCTTTTGTCTGTTGGAGATTTCGAGCGGTTCGCAGGTCTCCTTTGTCCGCAACTCTTCGGCGATTATGGCGACCTGCCGCGCGAAGGGGTCTCAAGCAAGGTTTACGGTGCAACGCCGTATCCGGCTGACCAACCAATTCTCTTTCACAACGAGAGTTCGCACCTTCAGCGTTGGCCCATGAAAATCTTTTTCTTCTGTGTTCAGCCCCCGCTCACTGGCGGTGAGACACCGATTGTTGATTGCCGTCGTGTGCTGGAACTACTGAGTCCATCGTTGCGCCAGCGTTTGCAGGAGAAGGGCCTGACTTACGTGCGCAATTTCGCACCTGCTATCGATGTGAGTTGGCAAGACTTTTTCCACACCACGGACCGCGCAGAAGTTGAACGTAAATGCCTCGAAGCCGGAACCGAGTTTGAGTGGATTCGCGAAGAAGGCTTGCGCACCTGGCAGCATCGCGAAGCGATCACACCCCATCCGTTCACGGGCGAAGAAGTATTCTTCAATCAAGTGCAGCTTCATCACACGTCGAGCCTCAGTGAGGATGTGCGCAGTTCCTTGTTCGAGATATTTGGCGAAGCCGGGTTACCGCGGAACGTCGTCTATGGCAATGGCGAACGCATCAGCGATGACGACATGGCGGAGATCGGCAGGGCGTACGACGAGGCTGCCGTGTTGTTCACGTGGCAGCGTGGGGATGTGGCCATGCTCGACAATATGTTTGTGGCTCACGGGCGCAAGCCTTACACCGGCGAACGCAAGATCGTTGTAGCGATGGGTGAGATCATCGAAGAACACGACGCGAAAGCGCGAGCTGCCAACTCCAAGCCGGTCGAAGAACTGATGCCCGTTGGGCCGGCCTAATTCTGACGGTGACTACTAAAGCAATGTACACAGTTGAAGAAAAAGAAAGCAGCACGGCCCTGGCGGGATTTCGCCTGTCTCCACAGCAGCGGCAGATCTGGCGGCAGCAGCCGGCAGCTATCGCATACGGCGCGCAGTGTTCGATCAGGTTAACAGGCAGACTGGACACCGAAGCATTGCGCACCGCCATAGCAGGCGTGGTCGACCAGTATGAAATCCTGCGTACGAGCTTTCAACGGCAGCCTGGTATGCGCACGCCAGTGCAGGTGATCTGTAAACAGCCGGCATTGTCGTGGCACGAATCAGATCTAATTAATCACGACGCGGATTCGCAGCAACGCCAAATCGTCGTTGCATGTGAAGCTGACCAGCGTGAGAGAGTTCGGGAGAGAGACAGCTCAGGCGCGGTACTGCGAGTATCCGTCCTGCGTTTTGCCGCCGAAGATCACGTTGTCGTGTTGACTCTACCGAGGCTGTGCGCCGACCACACATCTCTTTCGCTCCTTATAAGTGAAATCGCTCGAGCTTACGACGAATGCCTGAGCGGTGAAATAGAGCCGGGTGAGTCTCTGCAATATGCGGATTTCTGCGAGTGGCAAAACGAGTTAGCGGAGAGCGATGATGCTGAAGCGGGACGTGCATTTTGGCTTAACCAACAAGCTGTCTCGACTCCGGTACGTCTGCCGTTTGAGACAGAAGGCGTTTCGACAACCGCGCGGGAACGTCTGAGTTTTACCTTCGCTCCAGAAATTTCCTCTGGACTTATTCGTTTGGCAGATGACCACGGTCTATCAAGACAGACCGTGTTGTTGACTTGCTGGCAAGTGCTGCTACGGCGGCTCTGCGGGCAGGAGAGTTTTTATATCAATTGTCTTTTCGAGGGGCGCAATTATGACGAACTCAACAGTGCAATCGGCCTCTTTGCACGTTCGTTACCTTTATTCTGCCGGCTTCACGACGAACAGACCCTCGTTTCGCTCGGCCATGAAATTGAGGACCGCTGTTCTCAGATGTCGGAGTGGCAGGAATACTACGGGGGCGAAGCGGAGGCTCAAACAGATCAGATTAGTTTTGAGTATTTCGAAAGAGTTAGCCACCGCGTGACCGTTGGCGGTCTGAAGTGGAGAGTCCTGGACCAGCAAAGCGATTTACAGCAGGCAAAACTCGGATTGAGATGCGAGAGAATCGACGAAAGCGAAGTCAAGGGAGAGATCTCGTACGACTCTCAGGTATACCTCAGATCAGATATCGAATGGCTTATCGAGCGGCTGCAAACTATCGTCAAAAGCGTGATCAAGGATGTCACACAAAATGTCGCCGAAGTCGCGATCGTCTCGGAGCGTGAGTGGAAATATCTGGTTAAAGAGTTGGCCCAGACCGGCGAACAAGACGTCCTGGTTGAAGAGGATCAAAGCATCGTCAGTCTTTTCGAGGCGACTGTGCAAAGACACGCGAGCCGGGTCGCGATCGTGTGCGCGCAAGAGGAATTAACGTATGGCGACTTGAATCGCAGGGCTAATCAACTCGCTCGTTTCCTGCGCGCACGGGGCGTAGGACCTGACGTGAATGTGGCGCTCTTCGTGGAGCGGAAGATCAATGCGTTTGTTG
>DATNJO010000194.1:0-7197 GCA_035603895.1 Pyrinomonadaceae bacterium | reverse complement strand
GGTGCTGCGTACCGAACTCAGTGACGAGCAGAGTTTTATCGAGGTGCTGAAGCGAGTACGGGAAGTGTGTCTGGAGGCGTACGCGCATCAGGAAGTGCCGTTCGAGCGACTCGTAGAAGAGTTGCGACCGGGGCGAGAGTTGAATCAAGCGCCGTTATTCCAGGTGCTCTTCGCTTTGCAGAACGCGCCATTGCCACAGCTCGACTTGTCTGGTGTACGCATGCGCGTCGAAGACACGACCAGCGACACGGCGAAGTTTGATCTCGCGCTTGAGATTACTGAAGAAGCGGATGATCTGATGTGTGTCTGGCAGTACGACATAGACATCTTTAACGCGGCCACAATCAAGCGCATGACCGCTTATTACCACACTTTGCTCGCAAGTATCGTTGCCAATCCAGACTCCAAAATTCACAAACTGCCGCTGCTAAACAATGACGAGGAACGTGCGCTACTCACAGATCGCAACAACACTCATGTCGACTATCCACAGCACACGCTGCTTCACGAGTTGTTCGAAGAACAAGCAGCAACCACACCGGATGCAATTGCGATCCTTTCCGAAGATCTCTGCCTGACTTATGTCGAACTGAACCAGCGCGCCAACCAGGTAGCGCAGTATCTGCAAAACCGGGATCTACCTCCGGAAGGACGCGTCGGCATACTGCTGGAACGCTCCGCGGATCTCGTGGTGGCGTTGTTGGGAGTTCTGAAAGCGGGTGGCGCTTGTGTGCCTCTCGATCCTTCTTATCCGCCCGAGCGGCTGAAATTACTGATTGAAGATTCGCACGCGAGTGTGGTCCTGACGCACGAGAAGTTCGAAGAAAAAGTTTTCTCCCGCAAAGGCGCAAAGGCGCAAAGCGCTGCCGCGTTTCTACCAGGTTCTCTTTGCGCCTTTGCGCCTTTGCGGGAGAAATCGTCTCCGAATAGAGCGTTCACTCAGACAGATTCGGCAAACGTGGCCTACGTGATCTACACCTCCGGCTCATCGGGCAAACCCAAGGGCGTGATGGTGACACACGGCGCGCTCTGCAACCACATATACTGGATGCGCGACGCTTTTGCCCTCACCGAAGCGGATGTGTTTCTGCAGAAGACGCCGATCGGTTTCGACGCGTCCGTGTGGGAGTTCTACATGCCGCTGATGGTGGGAGCGAAGTTAGCAATGGCCCGGCCCGGTGGACACCAGGACAGCGGCTATCTGGTGCGCACGATCGCGGAGCATGGCGTGACGGTGCTTCAGGTAGTACCAATGCTGTTGCGGATGCTGGTGAACCAATCAGGCTTTGGTTCGTGCAGTGACTTGAGACTCCTGTTCTGTGGCGGTGAGGCTTTAACCAATGAACTGGCTGCACAATGTTTGGCAGTGTTGCCGAGCACACGTTTGTGTAACTTGTATGGACCAGCAGAAACAACGATAGACGCCACTTACTGGGAGGCAACAAGCTGGACCAGCACGACAACGATACCGATCGGAAAGCCCGTAGCGAACGCCGGAGCGTACGTTCTGGACCAGTGGCTCAAACCCGTGCCTCTTGGAGTGGCGGGAGAGTTGTATCTCGACGGCGCGGGACTGGCGCGCGGTTACGAAGAACACGCGAGTCTGACGGCAGAGCGATTCGTGCCGAATCCGTTCCGCGAATCAGGCGCGCGAATGTACCGCACGGGCGATCTCGTTAGGAGATTGCCGGAAGGAGAACTCGAATTTCTTGGCCGCATCGACGGACAGGTCAAGGTCCGTGGTGTGCGTGTCGAGTTAGGTGAAGTCGAGGCGGTCCTGAGCGCTCATGCGGATGTGGTTGCGGCTGCGGTTGCCGGGCGTGAAGATCCGTCGGGCGAACGGCGCTTGGTGGCATACATCGTGAGTGAGGCCGAACGCGACAGCCTTTCGCGCGAGCTTCGTGAGTTTTTAAAGGAGCGGTTGCCGGGCCACATGATCCCGAGTGTGTTCGTGCGCCTCGATCGGTTGCCGCTATTGCCGAGTGGAAAAGTGGATCGACGCGCATTGCCGGCGCCGGACAACTTTGAGCGAACTCAGCAAGGCGAGTATCGACCGCCGCGCACATTAGTGGAAGAAACGTTGTGTGGCATTTGGGAGGAAGTGCTCGGTCGGGAGCTGGTCGGCGCGGATGACAACTTCTTCGAACTTGGCGGGCATTCGCTACTCGCGACGCAAGTCGTGCCGCGTGTAAAGGAAGCCTTGTCGGTTGAACTGCCGCTCACTCGTCTGTTCCAAACGCCCGTACTTTCGGGATTGGCGCAGTTCATAGAGCAGCGGCTGCGATCCGATGGCCAATCCGAAGAGTTCTGGCGCGCTGAACCACCGCTACAGCCCGTCTCGCGCGAACATCCGTTGCCACTCTCGTTCGCTCAGCAACGACTCTGGTTCCTCGATCAATTAGAGCCGGCCAATCCTCTGTACAACACGCCCGGCGCACTGCGTTTGCTCGCTCCAGTGCGGTGACGTCGAGTCGACCGAGCAAACGCAGTGCGCCGGCATGAGACGTTGCGTACGGCCTTCCAGTCTGTAGACGGCAATCCGGTGCAGATCATTTCAGCGCCGCATTCCGTAAAGATCCCGGTCGCGAATCTGTCTTATCTCCGCGAAGCGGACCGCGAACGTGAAACGCAGCGGTTGATCGATGCCGAGGCCAGACGTCCCTTCGACTTGTCGCATGGACCACTGCTGCGCGCGACGTTGTTGCGGCTGCGTGAAGAAGAACACCTGCTGTTGTTCACGATGCACCACATCATCAGCGACGGCTGGTCGGTTGGCGTGCTCGCGCGCGAAGCCGCGAAACTTTACGCCACTTTCACGGGGAAAGAAGCGAACCCTCCGGCAGAGCTTCCTTTGCAATACGTGGACTATGCCGTCTGGCAGCGTGAGTGGCTGAGCGGAGAAATGCTTGCAGCGCAGTTTGACTACTGGAGCAAGCAGCTCGATGGTTTGTCCCCGCTGCTCGAATTACCGTTGGACCATCCGCGTCCAAAAGTGCGCAGCCTGCGCGGTGCGTTCGTGCCCGTGGAGTTCAATGAAGAACTAACCAAACGATTGAAGGCGCTGAGTCGAGGCGAAGACGCGACGTTGTTCATGACGTTGCTCGCGGCGTTTCAAACGTTGCTGTCACGCTATGCGGCGCAGCATGACGTAGCAGTGGGCGTGCCTTTGGCGAACCGGCGCCGGCGCGAGATCGAAGACCTGATTGGTTTCTTCGTCAACACGCTGGTGATGCGTACGAACCTCACGGGCGATCCGACGTTTCGCGAACTCCTCGGGCGTGTGCGCGAAGTCGCGCTCGGAGCGTACGCGCATCAGGACGTGCCGTTCGAGATGCTGGTGGAATGGTTCCAGCCGGCCCGCGATCCGGGACACACGCCATTCTTCAACGTGCTTTTTGTATTTCAGAACACGCCGGGTCGGGCGCCGGAGTTACCGGGATTGAAGATCGAGCAATTGGACGCCGGCACGGGCACTGCGAAGTTCGATCTGATGTTGTCGCTCGAAGAAGCGGATGGAAGGTTAACCGGAGTTTTTGAGTACAGCACGGACCTGTTCGGAGAGCCGTCGATCAGGCGCATGTTGGGACATTTCGAAACCTTGCTCTCGAGTATCGTTCAGGATCCCGATCACCACATTTCAGATTTGCCGCTGCTCAAGACAGAAGAGAAACAACGGCTGGTTGTTGAATGGAACCGGACGGCCGCTGGTTTTCCGCGCACGAGTTGTATTCACGATCTCTTTTACGAACGGGCAGCGCGAACGCCGGATGAAGTCGCGCTTATCTACGGCGACGAGCGTCTGACTTTTCGTGAGTTGGACCAGGCTGCGAATCGTTTGGCGCATTTTCTGCGGCGTCATGGTGTGGGAACGGAGTCGGTAGTTGCAGTTGCGACCGGACGTTCAACCAGAATGGCGGTCGCAGTGCTGGCGATATTGAAAGCCGGAGCCGCTTACCTGCCACTCGATCCTGAATACCCGCACGAGCGTCTTTCGTTCATGCTCGACGATGCGCACGTTTCGGCAGTTTTAACTGAGCACCAGTTTCTCGATCGATTGCCGCACGAGTGCCCGCGCGTGATCTGCCTCGACACTGACGCGGAGTCGATCGCTTGGGAAAGCGACACCGATCCAGCGAGCGCAGTGACCGCTGAGAACCTCGCGTACGTCATCTACACTTCCGGATCCACCGGCCGGCCCAAAGCCGTAATGATGTCTCATCGCGCAATCTGCAATCTCGTTGCGTTTCAATTCACTAGCACCAACGCAAAGCTGCGGACACTGCAATTTGCCTCACTCAATTTCGACGTTTCGGTGCAGGAGATGTTCACGACTTGGTGCGCGGGCGCGACGCTCGTTCTTATCGACGAGCAAACGCGTCGCGACGCAGGCGCTTTGTTGCGTGTGGTGGTCGAACACCGTGTCGAGAGGTTGTTTCTACCTTTCGTTGCTTTGCAGCATCTGGCTGAAGCGAGTGAAGCGGAAGGAATTGTGCCGCGCGATTTGCTTGAGGTCATTACGGCGGGCGAGCAGTTGAAGATCACTCCGGCAATCGAGCGTCTGTTCGGAAAACTCGATGGCTGTCACCTCGACAATCATTACGGACCGACGGAAACGCATCTGGCCACCATGTGGCGGTTGCAGGAAGCAGCACGCGAGTGGCCCAGGCTGCCGCCTATCGGTGGTCCAATTGCAAACGTTCAGGTCTACGTGCTCGACGAGCATTATCGTCCCGTGCCGCCGGGTGTTGTCGGTGAGTTGTACATCGGCGGTGAGGGCCTGGCGCGCGGATATTTCAATCGCCCCGCTCAAACAGCGGAAAGGTTTGTGCCGGATCCTTTCAGCAGCGAACCGGGTGCTCGTCTATACAAAACCGGCGACTTGGTGCGGCGCTTCGATGAGCGGCGGCTGGAGTATGTGGGTCGCAGCGATCGGCAAGTGAAAGTGCGCGGGTTCCGCGTTGAGGTTGGTGAGATCGAAGCCACGTTGAAGCTTCATCGTGACGTGCGGCAGGCAGTAGTGACGGATTGGGATCGGGAAGACGGGCGGAAGCTCTTGGTCGCATACGTGGTCGCGAATGGCAACACTTCGATTGGCGAGCTCAAACGACTGCTGCGCGATCATCTGCCTGAGTACATGGTGCCGGCGGTGTTTGTGCGCATGGAGCAGTTGCCGCTGTTGCCAAATGGAAAAGTGGATCGGCGTGCTCTGCCGCCGCCGGGCCAAGTGGACCATGAAGGCGATTACGTAGTTCCGCGCACGCCGGTTGAGGAAGTGTTGTGCGGGATTTGGGAGCAGGTGCTTGGCAGAGAGCGAGTGGGTGCTGATGACGACTTCTTTGAAGCCGGCGGTCATTCGTTACTCGCAACACAATTGATATCTTGCGTGCGGCAGTCGTTTCGCATTGATGTTCCGCTGCGATCGTTGTTCGAGCACCCGATGCCGGCCCGGTTGGCCCAGGTGGTGGAAGCGGAAATGCGTGCGGGACGCGAGCCGTTGCCCGTAGTTACTCGCGTGGCCGCGGGGCCCATTGCGCCGCTTTCGTTTGCCCAGCAGCGGTTATGGATTGTCGACAAGTTGGAGCCGCATTCTGCTGCGTACAATTTGCCGTCGGCGTTGCGATTGGAAGGACCGCTCGATGTTGCGGCACTGGAGCGGAGTTTTGAAGAGATAGTTCGAAGACATGAAGTGCTGCGCACGACCTTCGCCATCGTCGACGGCGAGCCTACGCAGATCATTGGCCCAACGACGCTAAATCGGAGCGCGGGCGGCTCGCCCGCAGGAGGAGATTTGCGGCGCGCGGCCTCGAAGCTGCGGGCGAGCCGCCCGCGCTCCGAAGGTTTGCTGTCTTTTATAGATCTCTCGCAGTCCTCAAATGGTGAACTTGAAGCCCGGCGGTTGGCGCGCGAAGAAGCAGCAAAACCGTTTGACCTGACGCGTGGTCCGCTGTTGCGAACGACGCTCGTGCGGTTGTCTGGCGAGTGTCACTTGTTGCTGGTGACGTTGCATCACATCGTGGCCGATGGCTGGTCGGTGACGCTGTTGGTGCAGGAGTTGGGAGAACTCTATGCGGCCTATCGTAAAGGTCAGCAGTCATCATTGGCGGAACTGCAAGTCACATACGCGGACTATGCGATGTGGCAGCGTGAGTGGTTGCAGGGCGAGCGACTGGAAGAGCAGTTGGCGTACTGGCGCAAGCAGTTGGGTGGTGAGTTACCAGTGTTGAAGTTGCCGCTGGCGCAGTCGCGGATTGGGGAAACACGACGGCGCGGCGCGTTGGAGACGGTGCGGGTCAGCAGTGGATTGACTAGCCAATTGCGGGAGTTGGGAAGGCGTGAAGGCGCAACGTTGTTCATGACGTTGTTGGCGGCGTGGAAGATTTTGCTATCTCGCTTGAGTGGCGAGCGCGACGTAGTGGTGGGAACGCCGGTGGCCGGGCGAGTGAGTCGCGAGCTGGAGCCGTTGATCGGATTCTTCGTGAACACGTTGGTGCTGCGTACCGAACTCAGTGACGAGCAGAGTTTTATCGAGGTGCTGAAGCGAGTGCGGGAAGTGTGTCTGGAGGCGTACGCGCATCAGGAAGTGCCGTTCGAGCGAGTGGTGGAAGAGTTGCGCCCAGAGCGCGAATTGAATCATGGCCCACTTTTCCAAGTGCTCTTCGCTTTGCAGAACACGCCAACTTATGACCTTGCGCTAGAAGATTTGAAAGTGACGGTGTTGGAGCCGGAAAACCCTGCTGCGCGTTTCGATCTTGCACTCGAAGCTTCAGAGACAAACGGAGAACTTGATTGTCGTCTTACCTATGACGCGGACCTGTTTGACGCCGCAATGATTGCCCGCCTCGCCCACCACTTCGTGAATCTTCTCGATGCAGTTGCGGCAGAGCCTCAGCAGCGAATTTCTGTAATCAACTTCCTGCGAAACGAAGAGCGCCAACAATTGCTGTTGGATTGGAACCAAACGCAAGCGGATTTCCCGAACGCGCTTTGCATTCACGAACTTTTTGCACGACAGGCCGAACTGACGCCTGACGCAACGGCGATAGTCTTCGGCTCGGAGCGCCTTTCGTATCACGAACTAAACGAACGCGCGAATCAGTTAGCCCATCATTTGCGCAGCCAGGGCGCAGGGCCGGAAAAACTAATCGGTATCGCAGTCGAACGATCGCCCGAAATGATCGCTGGTGTGCTTGCCATACT
>DATNJO010000193.1:0-6546 GCA_035603895.1 Pyrinomonadaceae bacterium | reverse complement strand
TACTGCGGCCGGCGATCATCTGGTGCGATCAGCGAAGCGGCGAGCAATGCGAGAACCTGACTTCGAAGGTCGGCGGCGGTCGTCTGATTGAGTTGACCTGCAATCCCGCGCTGACGGGCTTCACGTTGCCGAAACTCTTGTGGGTACGCGACCACGAACCCGAGACGTGGCAGCGCGTACGCTCGGTTCTCCTGCCGAAAGACTACGTGCGTTTCCGGCTGACTGGCGATAAAGCGACGGATGTTGCTGATGCTTCCGGCACGTTGTTGCTGAACGTCGCGGCCCGTCGCTGGTCTGAAGAAATGCTCGACGCTACGGAGATCTCGGCGAATATTTTGCCGCGTCTCTACGAATCACAAGAAGTCACCGGTTCGATTTCAGCGAAAGCCGCGGAGGAAACCGGATTGCGCGCCCGAACACCGGTAATCGCCGGGGCCGGAGATCAGGCCGCGGGCGCTGTCGGCTTGGGGGTTGTCCGACCCGGTATGATCAGCGCAACGATCGGAACGTCGGGTGTCGTCTTCGCCGCGACCAACACGCCGGCGCTCGATCCCAAAGGTCGTGTTCACACCTTTTGCCACGCCATTCCCGAACGCTGGCACGTAATGGGTGTCACGCAGGGTGCCGGATTAAGCTTGCGTTGGTTCCGCGATCAATTCGGCGTACTATCTACTGACCTTTCCGGCGGCGATCCATACGACAGTCTGACTGCTGAGGCGGCGCGAGTTCCGCCCGGCGCGGATGGCCTACTGTGGGCGCCATACCTGATGGGTGAACGAACGCCGCATCTCGATCCGTACGCGCGCGCGGCGCTTGTTGGACTGACTGCGAGTCATACGCGAGCACACGTGGTGCGCGCGATACTCGAAGGCGTCGCTTTCAGTCTCAAAGATTCTTTTGAGATTCTTAAAGAACTGAACGTGCCGTGCGAGACGATTCGTCTTGGCGGCGGCGGTGCGCGTTCCGGGTTGTGGCGGCAAATCCAGGCCGATGTTTACGGGCACGAAGTCGAGACGATGGCAGCCGAAGAGGGCGCTGCTTACGGTGTCGCCCTGCTTGCAGGTGTTGCGGCGGGAGCGTGGGCCAGCGTGGACGCTGCCTGCGACGCGATTGTCAAAACACAAGATCGAGTAATGCCCGACGCCAGCGCCACGAAACTTTTGCATCGACAATACGAGTCTTATGTTGCACTCTACCCAGCGTTGCGTTCAATTCGTTTGACATGATTACTGGAGTTACAAGATTTCCTTCCTGTAAATTCTGTAATCCTGTCTAATAAAAAAGTGAGGGACCACATGCGACCAGTAACTTTCATTCGATCGATCGTCTGTCTAAGCGTGTTCACTTTGCTGCTGACCAGTTGCCAACCAGCCGGAACCAACAGCAGTGCGCCGGGCGGCGCGTCAGGCGGCAAACACAAGCTCGCCTTCGTCACCAACAACGCCTCCGATTTTTGGACCATTGCTCGCAAAGGAACCGAGAAAGCCGCGCAGGATGTTCCGGGTATTGAAGTCGAGTTCAGGATTCCTGCCGACGGCACCGCTGCCGAGCAGCAACGCGTGATCGACGATCTGCTGTCGAAAGGTATTCACGGTATCGCGATCAGCCCGGTCGATCCGGTGAACCAAACGCAGATGCTCAATCGCACGGCGAGCCAGGCACTCGTCGTCACGCAAGACAGCGACGCGCCGCAGAGCAATCGCGTCTGTTACATCGGCACCGATAACGTCGCGGCCGGTCGACAAGCAGGCGACCTGGTGAAAGAGGCGTTACCGCAGGGCGGTAAGATCATGGTCTTTGTCGGCGTACTCGACGCAGCTAACGCACAGCAACGTTACCAGGGTTTAAAAGAAGCACTCGCCGGCTCGAACGTGACGATCATCGACGTGCGCACCGACAACACGGATCGCGTTCGCGCGAAGTCAAACGCTGCCGATACACTCGTGAACAATCCCGACATCGCGGGCATGGTTGGTCTGTGGTCCTACAACGGTCCCGCGATTCTCAGCGCCGTCAAAGAAGCGAACAAACTCGATAAAGTGAAGATCATCGCGTTTGACGAAGAAGATCCGACGCTCGAAGGCATTAAAGCAGGCGAGATCTTCGCGACTGTGGTGCAACAGCCGTTTGAATTTGGTTATCGCTCGATGGAGTTGATGGCAAAGTATTTGAACGGCGACAAGTCTGTCGTTCCGGCGAGCAAACAGATCTTCGTGCCGACAATCGCTGTGAAAAAAGCAGACGTTGAGGCGTTCCAGAAAAAGATAAACCAACTCCGCGGACGCAGCTAAAAAGGCCACAGACTTACACGGACTTACACAGACAGCTAACTTTCACCTGTTTCACTCAGTCCGTGTTCGTCGGTGTCTATCCGTGGCGAAAAACGTGACAGAACACACGCCCATATTGGAGATGGAGGGAGTCAGCAAGCGATTCCCCGGCGTCGTCGCGCTCGATAACGTCAGCCTGAGCGTCGGCGCCGGTGAGATCGTCGCGTTGATTGGTGAGAATGGCGCCGGCAAGTCTACCTTGATGAAGATCCTGGGCGGCGCCATCGCACGCGACGGCGGCACGGTGAAGATCGATGGCCAAGCTGCCGAGATACGTTCGCCGCGCGAAGCCAGCGCGCTCGGCATCGAGTTTATTCATCAGGAGCTGAGCGTCCTCGACAATCTCGACATCGCCGCCAACATCTTTCTCCACCGCGAACCAACCACGGGCGGTTTTCTGAAACTGATCGATCGCAAGCGCATCTATCGCGAGGCAGATGCGCTTTTGCGTAAACTCGGTCTCGATCTTTCCAGCCGCACGCCACTGGTCCAACTCTCGATCGCGCAACAACAACTCGTCGAGATCGCGCGAGCGCTCGGCGCGGGCGCGCGCATCATCATCATGGACGAGCCGACGTCGAGTTTGACCCTGACTGAGACCCGCCGTTTGCTCGAACTCATCAAAGATCTCAAGTCGCAGAACGTCAGCATCATCTACATCTCTCACCGCATGCACGAAGTCCAGGAGATCGCGGATCGCGCGGTGGTCCTGCGCGACGGCAAGAACGCCGGCGAACTCCAGCGCAACGAGATCTCACACGAACGCATGGTCCGAATGATGGTTGGCCGCGATCTGAAAGACTTTTTCAAAGGCGCGGCGGCCGGGAATGGCTCGAAGGCTGACCGCGACGGTTTCGTGGTGAAACGTCTACGCACGCTGCGTTATCCGAACCACACGATCACGTTCAATGTTGCTCCGGGTGAGGTGCTCGGTTTTGCGGGTCTTGTTGGCGCTGGACGTTCTGAGGTCGCGCGCGCGATCTTCGGCGTGGAAGAAGCGCTCGAAACTGACGTCTGGCTCGACGGCAAGGACTTGCGCATCACCGAACCGCAGGATGCGATCGGCCACGGCATCTATCTCGTTCCGGAAGATCGACGTTTGAACGGTCTAATCGTCGACTTCAACGTGCGCGAGAACATCACGTTGCCAAATCTCGACAGTTACTCGTCAGCGAAAATCATCAACTTCGCAAAAGAATCGAAAGTTGCTCTCGAAGCGATCAAAGCAATCAATATCAAGACGCCGACGCCGGAGATGCGCGCTGCGAATCTGAGCGGCGGTAATCAACAGAAGGTCGTGCTCGCGAAGTGGCTCACGTTTCGGCCCCGCGTGCTGATCTTCGACGAACCGACGCGCGGTATCGACGTCGGCGCAAAAGCAGAGATCTACGAACTCATTCGCAACCTGGCGGCCAAAGGCGTGTCAGTGATTGTTATCAGCAGTGAGATGGAAGAGGTGCTCGGAATCAGCGATCGCATCGCCGTGATGCACGAAGGGCGGCTAACCGGAATACTCAACCGCCCGCAGTTTTCGGAAGAAGCAGTCATGCGCCTGGCGACAGGCACCGAAGGGTAAACCACAAAAAAGCACAAGAACATTTTTGTGTTTCTTTGTGGCAAAGGAACCGTTTATGAAAAAAGAGCTCGGCATTTTCATTCTACTGATAGTTCTCTGCGTTATCGTTTCTGTCGTCAACCCAAACTTCCTGCTGGTCAACAACCTGCAAAATCTCGCGCGGCAGATCGGTGCGTTTGGGATCTTCAGCATCGGCCTGGGCCTCGTCATTATCACGGGCGGCATCGAGTTGTCCGTCGGTTCGATGATGGCGCTGCTGGGAGTGCTGATGTCGATGATGCTGACCGAACATGGTTACGGTGTCGTACTCACCGTGATCGCAAGCATCGGTCTCGCGATGGCGTTGGGCTTGGGCCACGGTCTGCTGATCACGCGCCTGAACATGCAGCCGTTCATCGTGACACTCTGCGGCCTACTGTTCTACCGCGGCCTCGCACGATTCATCACCAACGACGAGACGAAAGGTTTTGGTGCGGTAGGTTTTGACTCGTTGAGGTTTCTCGCAAACGGGAATCTGTTTGGTATTCCGATGCCGTTTGTACTGCTGATCCTCATCGCCGCGATCACGTGGGTCGTGCTGCATCGTTCGGTCTACGGCCGTTATCTCTTCGCCACCGGACGCAACTCCGAAGCAGCGCGCTACGCCGGCATTGATACTAATCGCATCATCACCGTGACGTACGTCATCTCCGGCGCGCTCACCGCGATCTCCGGAATCATCTTCGCGTTCTACACAAACTCAGTTTCGCCCGCGAACCACGGCAATGCTTACGAACTCTACGGCATAGCCGCGGCGGTGCTCGGTGGATGCTCGTTGCGCGGCGGCGAGGGTTCTGTCGTCGGAATTTTGATCGGAACCGCGTTGCTACAGGTATTAAGGAATTTAGTTAACCTGCTTGGCATTCCGAGCTCACTCGACTTCGCAGTGATGGGCGCGGTGATCCTGATCGGCGTGATGGCCGACCAGATATTTACGGAACGAAGAAACCGGCGGCAGGTGGCGTTGATGCGCGAACTCAGTGCGCGTGAGGCTAAATCATGAGATTAAATTTGAAACTACTCTTAGTCTTTCTTTTAATCCTTTCCCCTCTGGCGGTCGCAGTTGCGCAACCCGCGATTACCGCCACGAGTTTTGGCAAAACTGCCGACGGGCAGAACGTGCAGATTTACACGCTGCGAAACCGTCACGGCATGGAAGCGCGAATCACCAACTACGGCGGCATAGTCGTCTCGCTCACCGCACCCGGTGGTGATGGCAAGTTTGAAGACGTGGTGCTCGGTTACAACGATCTCGACAGTTATATGAATCCGCCGTTTCCCTACTTCGGCGCGATCATCGGTCGTTATGGTAATCGCATCGCCAAGGGACGCTTCACGCTGAACGGCGTCGAATACAAACTCGCGGTCAACAACGGCGAGAACCATCTGCACGGCGGCCTCAAGGGTTTCGATAAAGTGATCTGGGGTGCTCAGCAAAGAAACACCGCCGCCGGCCCGGCATTGCTTTTGAACTATGTCAGCAAAGATGGTGAGGAAGGTTATCCGGGCAATCTACGCGTCACAGTTACCTACACGTTGACGAACAACAACGAACTAAAGATTCAATACACCGCTTCCACGGACAAAGACACAGTCATCAACCTGACGCATCACTCGTATTTCAACCTCGCGGGCGAAGGCAACGGCGATATTCTCGATCACTACGTCATGCTCAAAGCCCAGCGGTTTGTTCCCACCGACGCGGGTTCGATCCCGACGGGCCAATTGAAAAACGTTGCCGGCACTCCCTTCGACT
This sequence comes from Pyrinomonadaceae bacterium, assembly GCA_035603895.1. Lineage (GTDB taxonomy): Bacteria > Acidobacteriota > Blastocatellia > Pyrinomonadales > Pyrinomonadaceae > PSRF01. The sequence continues at coordinate 845 of DATNJO010000193.1, read as the reverse complement.
TTCGCCGACGCGAGACAATCGGCCACCGCATCGATCAGGACGATCAACAACTCAAATTCGGTAACGGCTACGATCACACGTGGGTCATTGATGGTCGAGCAGGCGTGCTGCGGATGGCAGCGTCGGTCTACGAAGCTACTAGCGGGCGCATCATGGAAGTCTGGACCACCGAACCGGGCGTTCAGTTTTACACCGGAAACTTTCTCGACGGCTCGCGTCCGGGAAAATCAGGCAAACCCTATCCACGTCGCTCGGGCTTCTGCCTGGAGACGCAGCACTATCCCGACTCGCCTAACAGGCCCAACTTCCCCACGACGACGCTACGCAAAGGTGCGACGTATCGCTCGACAACGGTCTATCGATTCATCGTTCCGCGCGTTGAATTGGTTGTGCCTAAATCAAAGCGGTAGCCGCAGCCGCGCCTCGCAACCACGGAACTGCCGCCGGTTCTCCAGCGTCAACGTGCCGCCGTGCGCTTCGGCAATCTGCCGCGACAAGACCAACCCGATTCCCGATCCTTCAGCTTTCGTGGTAAAGAACGGCACGAACAGATTCGCCGTGCTCGCCAGTCCCGGTCCTTCGTCACGAATCCATACCTCGACGTTCCCGTTGTTCTGCTGCCAACCCACCTCCACTTGCCCGCGCGTCTCCATCGACGCATCAACCGCATTGCGCACGAGATTGATCAGCAACTGCTCCAACTGCACGTCGTCGCCGCGCACCATCACCTCCGGCCCGGAAACAACATTCACCGGCAAACGCGTTTCAAGACTCGCAACGCGCGATACCAACGTTCCAATCTTCAACGGCTCGAGCCGAGGCGGAGGCAGTCGCGCGAGCTTCGA
>DATNJO010000192.1:0-6022 GCA_035603895.1 Pyrinomonadaceae bacterium | reverse complement strand
CTGCTCACGGGTGAAACGCCTTTCAAAGGTTCACCGGAAGAGGTGATTCAGCTTCACCAAACCGCGAAGCCGCAGCCGGTTCGCGAACTGAATCGCAAAGTGCCGCGGAAGATGGCGCGCATCGTCATGTCGGCGCTGGCGCACGACGCGCCAGAGCGTCCGCAGAGTGCCGCAGGTTTTGCGTCGGCGCTACGGGCGAGTTGGGAAGGGCCTGGCAGTCTGTTACGACACGCGTTCGCACTTTACAGCGAACACTTCCCCACATTTTTCAAGATCGCGCTTTTGGGCTATGCGCCTTTGATTCTGCTCTCGCTAATGAACCTGTCAGACAGGTTAGTTCCGGCAGACAGATTCTCACCACCGCAACTAATGATCTACGGTCTGCTCCTTTTTCTTGCGATGGTGATTTCGCTTTTGTTTGCGTCTTTCTTCGTTTCGGCGGTCACAGTTCCGGTGGTAGTTCAACTAATGATCGCTCCGTTGCGTCCGGTTCGAATCGCGGAAGCTGTTGCGGCGTTAAAAAGGCGCTGGCGCATCTTCGCAGTTACTTCGCTGCTCGTTACGGTTCTGATACTGCTGGGCTCGATTCTCTTCGTCGTTCCCGGTGTGATCGTTGCCGTGATCTATGCTCTTTCCGGGCCGGTGGTCATCATGGAGCAGCATGGCGTGTTTGGCACATTGCGCCGCAGTCGAAAGTTGAGTGCGAGGGCGTTCGGGACCGCGCTGGTTATCACGCTCGTGCAGTTTGCGTTGCCTGTGTTGATTTGGCGGGCTGCCGTGACGATGGATTTCACGTTGCAATTGAACGACGACTTTAGTCCGAAACAGTTTGGTTTCAATTTTTCTACGTCAGGCTGGTCCAGTTTGTATCAGTTGTTGAATGTGTTCATCACTCCGTTGTCGGCGATCATGGCGTCGTTGCTTTATTTGAAGACGCGAAAGGCAGGCGGTGAGTCTTTAAGAGATGCCAGCGATCAGTTTGAGGCCCTGGACATTCCGCGGAGCAGATGGCAGGCCCGTATGCGCAGCCGCTGGACGACCACACAGCGTGGCTAATTCAGATAACTGCAAACCATCTTGTGAACTTTGTTAATCCTGTCAAAAAGATCACACCAAGCCAATAAACTGCCACTCCCACAAAAATGAACCAGAAGAAATACACCGGCAGGATGTAACGGTATTCGAAGTGGATTGGCGCATGCGAGGCCAGATAATAAAGCGGCAGCGTCAGCAGGAGTACCAGCGCGACCTTGCGTCGATAAACTGTGAGCAGCAGCACACCGAAGATCGTCAGCGGAAAAAAGTAACGAGTAACAAACAACTTCTGAACGCTCTTCGCCAACTTGCGCGGATACCTGGTCCATAAATACGAAGCGGTTCCGAGTTCGATTAATTCGATGAGGCCGATGTCAAGGTTCGAACGCGGCGCAGGCGAATCTCTGTTCGCAATCACGACCTGCACCGGGTCGTCGCTGACGGTCACAAAAGGCATCTGGACCGTGGGCGCATAAGCGTTAGTGTAGGGCACGCGTTCAAGTGACTCTGGCAACGCTGCTGATGCCAAAATACGCGAATCGCCCACGTGTCGGATTGTTATAGATGCGCTGCCCTCCTGAACACTGACCGGAACCGTTAAGAAATAATCCGTGTTTCTTTTAACTGTGATTGGCTTGGTGACCAGTTGTGGCTCGTTCGCGGGATCGTCAGCTTCCGACAAGAGTTCCTGTGGTGAAAGCGACCAAACGACCGGTGTGTCTTTAGTAATTTCCAGTGAATGCGAAACCGTCGGCTCCGCGGAGATGATCGAAACTGGTTCGTATTCCAGCATCGCGGACACACGCCGAAACATCGTGCCGACAAACCACGCCGGTTCCGATCTTATTACTGCCCACGCACGCGCGGTGCGGCTGCGATCGCGCTCAATTCCGTCGGGCCGGTAAAGTTCGGCGGTGTAGTCAGGCCGGCCGAACAACTGTGCCTCTTGCGCACAAGTACCATCATCAGTAGCGGGCAGACCGAATCGTTGCTCGACGTCGTAGTCGCCGATCCCCGCCGATAAGTTCTGCCCCGTGCCAAGCGTGATCGGCACGAAGCTGTGAAACACCACCACGTTGCGAATCGTGATCGGCGCGACCAGGATTGCCGCCCCACCAATCAATGCCAACATCGGACGTAGCCTTTGACCTCGAGGCAATAACAACAGCAACGCCGCGCAAAGAAAAAGCGGAAGTAACACAGAATCCGGTCGAAACCAGGCAGCAGAGACACCGATCAGTCCACCGGCCAAAAACAGTTTTACTACGCTGCGATCTTCGACGGCTTTCGCAATCAGAAAAATTGCAGCCACAAGTGGTAACGCGCTAAGTGTATCGGGCAAAAGCACGAGTGAACGATAAGCGAGCGGCGGCGCTACCGCGACCAGAAGTGCTGCGATCAAAGCCGCGACGCGTGGGACCAAACGAGCAGCAATAAGAAAGACCAGAACTGCGGTGACTGCTTCACACGCGATCTGAAACAAGCGTAACGCTCGATCGCTGTTGCCGCTCAGTTTGTAGACCGCCGCAATCACGATCGGATAACCCGGCGTATGCGACAAAATCATCGTGTCAGGCTCCGACGGCGAACCTTTCACAAACGACGTGAGATCGCCCGCCAACAGAAACTGCGCTTCCTCCTTATAACGCCCAGTCAACCTCGTCATATTTTTATCCAAGGTGAGGAAGTCGTTCTGCCACTGTAGCAATCGCACACCGAAAACAACAGAGACGATTATCAAACAGACCAACCATGCTCTTTGTGGCGTTCCTTGAGGTGCTAACGAGACCGATGTTAGCGGAGGAATAAGGCTTCTGAGGCTGCGAGGCATATTGTCAACGTCGCCTTTTCGTGGGAGGGCAACCGACAAAACGGATTCCGAAACGCAGCGCTTATATCGTTAAGTTGAGCCGTCGTCAACGCGATTCTTCAACGCGCCGCGGATGTTTATAAACGCAAGACAAAGCTGGAGAACCATTAGTGCATACGCGCTATCGTGCCAACCCCACACGATCCATAGCACGTTGCTTAACAGGAACAACCAGAATCCCCAGTTGCGTTTGAACTTTCTCTGCGAGCCAACCATCCATGCGGCAATGACAGTAACCACCATGGCCGGCCACTGGATTAGATCAAGCATCTCGATTTCCAAACTCTAAAAAGACGCAACTGCGCGCCGCGCTTCCGGCAGCGCGAACTGCTCCTCCAGCGGATGAACGCAGTTATCACAGTTGCCGCAGCGCTCAGCTTCCATCTCTTCTCCGAAGTAATCGTGCAGCAGACGCCAACGGCACATCGCGCTCTGTCCGTACTGCATCATTCGCTCCAACTTTTCTTTGTCCTTATTAACTTTCTCTTCCGACAAGCGCGAGAGCTCTTCAAGTTCGGGTTTCTTTACGTCGACTCTTAAGAGACGAAACTGAGGACCACGCAACTCCTTCACGACTTTCATCTCCTTTAGCAACGACAAAATGACGCGCGCCTTTGTGGACTTCACGGTGTTCGTATATTCCTCTACGGTTGCCAATCCAACCGGAGTCTCTGCTGCATTGAGTGTCTCGAGTGCTTGATACAGGGCGAGGATGTCGTTGAACTTCGGATGCTTACCCCCGAGAAAGAACTGCTGAGTGCGGCGGTCCTCGAGTTGATAAAACAGACTGCACGTCGCAGCTTCACCATCACGACCGGAGCGTCCTGCCTCTTGATAGTACGCTTCGAGCGAACCAGGCATCTGATAGTGGACCACGAACCGGATGTCGGGTTTGTCAATGCCCATTCCAAAGGCGTTCGTCGCCACGATCGCTTTCAGTTCGCCGTTCATGAACGCGTCCTGGTTGCGCTTGCGATCGCTTGCTTTCATGCGTCCGTGATACTTCTCGATCTTGAAGTCGAAACTTCTTAACCAGTCTGTTAATTCGTCGACTGTTTTAACCGTTGCAGCATAGATGATGCCGATGCCTTCGTGTTCGTTCAGTATGCGAATGAGTTCTTCGTGCTTCTCACGCTCGTTCGTAACTCGCTTAACTTCAAAGTAAATATTAGGACGATGGATACCTGTCTTCACCACTTGCAGTTTTCCGAGATCGAGTTGCTTCTCGATGTCCGCGGTGACTTCCGTCGTAGCGGTGGCAGTTAGCGCTAATACTGGTGGTGAACCGATCGTCTTGACTGCGGCGCCAAGGTATAGATATGCAGGACGAAAATCATGTCCCCATTCTGAGATGCAATGTGCTTCATCGATCACGACGAAGTTGATTGCTCGATCTCGCAACTCAGCGAGGAACTCCCGATCTGTGAAGCGCTCCGGTGTAACAAAAACAAAATCGCTTTTCTCGGTCTTTATCTGCTCCAGATTCTCGTCGTGTTCCCGGGTTGTCAGCGCGCTATTCAACTGCGCTGCTTCGAGTCCTGCCTCTCTCAACTTGTCGACTTGATCTTTCATCAGCGAGATGAGTGGCGACACAACTATGGTCGTGCCGGGCAGGTGCAATGAAGGCAGTTGATAGCAGAGAGACTTTCCTGCTCCGGTGGGCATAATCGCGAGCGTATTATTGCCTTCGAGTACCGAACGCATGACTTCCGCTTGACCGTGGCGTAGCTTGTCGAGGCCAAACGTAGCGCGCAGCGTTCGCCGCATCTTCGTGAGTTCGCGTGTGACTTTTGGAACAAGAGCACTCATAAATCGTTAAGCGTGCACTCGTTTGGAACACCTTTGCACGCGCGACATGCTCTCGGCAAGATAAGTGCCAGTTTGATCTGGTCTACGTTGATTTTGATTTCTGAAGGTGCATGAAGTAGTTGCTAAGCGAAAATCCGTGCGCTAACCTCCCACTCCTACGAAGATGAGCACAAGGACGCCGGACCCCATGACGGTGTAAGAATGTTGTATGTGAATTGATGGGATTAAAAACTCGGGATGAGAGCGGTAGCCGATTCTGAAGCCGAACTACCGCTCTCCAGGAACACGCAGGCACCCACAATTTGCCTCTGGGCTGCGCGCGCTCCAAACTACACAACCATGTAAAGGAGCAGTGTTGAATAGGGCACGAGGGCAAACCCACTAGTGAGCGACGCCCGATCAGTTCGGGCACTTTGGGTATCCTCTAGGTCGGCGCGCAGTGTAAGTGAAAATACATATAAATACAAGAGCGCATCTTCGTCAGGAGTTATCGCCTGATGGGACGCTCACGCCGCAACAAACCAAAGAAGTTGAGTCAGAAGTTGTTGGCGATCAGAAAGCGTCTGAATATGAGCCAAACAGAAATGGCGAGAGCACTCCAATTGAAAGTTCACTACTCAGCAGTCTCAAATTTTGAACTCGGAACACGCGAACCTGACTTAATTGTGGTCCTCCGTTACTCACGACTCGCAGGCATACCGATGGAGAGTATCGTCGACGATCAAATGAGTCTTCCGGAATAGTGGCAAGACGCCTGAGACTTTCGCCACACATGCTCACACTCACAACACTGCTGCAAAAGTTCTTGCATTTTTTAACACTGCGTATATCATGACGACGCTGCCCTGCCTCCTTAAGTAACCTCGGGCAGCTCAACGTGATCTCACGCCATGCTCTAGCCCAGAGCAGATTACGTTCATCGTAGTTCATCAAGCAGGCTATCTAAGTCGGTGGTTTCGACTATCAGCAATTAACTTCCAGAATTCATACCCGTTCTTCCTAGATGTGTGTAGATGACTAAAGACTAAGTCGTCGGAGGAGAATTTTGATGATCCCACGCAAGTATATTGACAGGCTCAGAAATGAACTGGCCGGAAGAGTGCTCGAAGCAGGCGACCCCGGCTACGATCAATCGATCGTCATCGACAACGGACGCATTGATCTACGGCCGGGTATTGTAGTTATGTGCGCCAACACGCACGACGTAGCTACCGCGTATAAATTCGCAATCGAACACGAGATGCATTTCACCGTGCGCGGCGGCGGCCATAGCGCGGCTGGTTACTGTCTCAATCAGGGCGGAATGGT
>DATNJO010000191.1:0-3154 GCA_035603895.1 Pyrinomonadaceae bacterium | reverse complement strand
AGCTCGGCAACACCAGAGAAGAGTTGGGCGATCGTGAAGGTGCGTTGGCGGCGTTCGATCAAGCGGTGCGTTCCGCGCCGTACTACGCACACACTCATTGGCAGCGCGGCAATCTGTTGTTGCGCATGGGACGTTATGACGAAGGGTTCGCAGATCTTCGCGAAGCTGCGGCTGGAAACAGAAAGTACTTTCCGAACCTCCTCGATCTCGCGTGGGGCTTGACCGGGCAGGCATCATCCGCGGAGGCGTTACTGCAAATCGCCAATGACGACGACCGGCTGGCGTTCGCGCGGTTTCTCGCCGGCAAAGGTAAGGGCCCGGATGTTGTCCAACAGGTTCATTTGCTCAGTACGCCGCTTTCTGATGAGAATAAGGATGAACTCGTGCGGCTGCTGGCGGAATCGAGAAGGTTCGATGAAGCGTTTGAACTCGGGAAAGGCAACATGCCGCGTGGAGAATTCGTCAATGGTGGCTTTGAGGGGCCGCTTGTGTTTGACCGCGATGGCTACTTCCGTTGGGTGCTCATACCACGACGCGACAAAGTGAGACTGGCGGTAGATGTTTCCGAGAAGGTCAGCGGCGAAAAAAGTTTGCAGATCGCGTTTGACGGCGAGTGGGATCCGGTTGCACCGTTCTTGTGGCAAACAATCGTCGTCGAGCCCGGCCAGCAATATCGACTGAAGTTTTTCGTTAAGACAAAGAATCTTGTGACCGGCGGACCGCCCCGGATCGTACTGACAGACGCGACAAATAATCGGATACTGGCGAAGTCAGACGCGTTTCCGAGTGTGACTGAAGCCTGGCAAGAAGTTAGTGTTGACTTTACGACGCCGTCCAATGCAGTCCAGGTTTCTTTAGTGCGCGATAACTGTTCGTCGTCGCCGTGTCCGATCTTTGGTGTCGTTTGGCTTGATGATTTTTCGTTGCAGAAGTTGCAAGTGATGTCTGATGACCGTTGAACCGTTAATTCTTGCCATTGAAACAGCAACGCTCGCGGGCAGCATCGCGCTCGCGCGCGGGGATGAATCGATCGCCACTTTGTCAGGGGACCCCGCAGTGTCACACTCGAACACACTGCTTGCCGATCTCGATAAACTGCTGAGTCAGACCACATTCAAGCTCGCCGATGTCGATTTGTTTGCCGTAGCCGTCGGTCCGGGAAGTTTCACTGGTCTACGAATCGGTATTGCTACGGTCAAAGGTTTAGCCGCAACGCTGGTCCGCTCGTGTGCCGCCATTCCAACACTCCAGGCGTTGGCTTTGGCTGGCGGGGCTGCGGAAGCTTCGGTCGCATTGTTGCCTGCCGGTCGTGGCGAGGTATTTGCACAGTTGTTTTCGGTCTCGGCGGATGCGGTAACGGCACTCGATGAGCCGTCCCACATTTCGCCGCAGAAGATGATTGACAAATATGGTTCGCTGGAAACGGTTTTGTGGTGCGGTGAAGGTGCACTTGCACAACGCGAGTTAATCGAGAACTCCGCTGCAGGCAAGCAATGGCGTATTTCATCCCGAACGGGTGAATTGGCGCAGCAAATTGCGACTCTCGCTTTAAGGAATTTCAGGCAAGATAAACTTGTCGCCCCGGATGCGCTTCAGGCAATCTACGTCCGTCCGTCGGATGCGGAATTGAAAGTCTCATGAGTGCCGAACACAAAGCCCCAGCAGATGAGACGGAAATCGCCATCGTGCGCATGACCGAGCACGATCTGCTCGAAGTGGTGGAAATCGAGGAACAATCGGGCTTGAGTCGTTGGGGGTGGGCGGCCTATTACGCTGAATTACAAGGCGGTAATCGCGAATTGATGTTGGTTGCGAGGCCGCTCGGAGTGCGAAGCCTCGACCAAAATCAGATTGCCGGGTACATCGTGGCGCGGGAAACCGCAGGCGAACTGCACGTCAATAATATCGCGGTTCGAGACCCGTATCGGCGCCGTGGTTATGGCCTTTTATTGTTGGGAAGCGTGCTCGACGAAGCGCGTAAAAAGCACGCTACGACGGCGTTTTTAGAGGTTCGCAGTGGCAATTCCGCGGCGCAGTCGATGTATCAGAAGTGTGGTTTCAAGGCGATTGCCAGGCGTGCGAACTACTATTCCGATCCACCCGAAGATGCGGTCGTGATGAGCCTCGATTTGCGTGCGATTTAACACCACCGAGGCAAATTACCCGCTTGCACTAAGCATGTTGTTGGGCTAACATTTTTGACGTGCGAGATAATCTTAAGGGAGCTACAAGACTCGGTTTAGCTCCATACCAGCCTGCCCACTCCATCTGTCAATCTGAAAGGAGAAATGCACGAAATGAGCATCGCATCTACGGATAGTTTGAAAGAAGAGTTGATAAACCAAAATCCGGAATTCCGAGAATTGGCTCGGGAACATCATAAATACGAGGAACGTCTCAGCGAACTATCAGCTCTCAGCTATCCGAGTGACGAAGAACAACTGGAGGAGATCACGCTCAAGAAGAAGAAACTCGCTCTCAAAGATCAGATGTATTCCATGATGATGCAATACCAGAAATCACAGAGCTTGAGTCACTGAAGCTGCCGCCGGCAGTTTCTCCGAAAGTTTTGCAGGGGACGTGGAACCAAAAGTACGCGTCCCTTTGATATTTCCGATTTTCGATTGCCGATTGCCAATTTTAAGCAGGTTGGCACGTTCATGTTCAAATCGAAAATCGGCAATCGAAAATCGAAAATGGCTGTGGGTATCGTTCGAGAAAGTATTCCTTACATTGTTGTGCCACTCGTTGCGAGTGTGGCGGCGACAATCTTTGGTCTGTGGTACGTCGGTTTGTTGTTCTTTTTAGTGGCACTGTTCATGGCGTACTTTTTCCGCGATCCGAAACGCGTACCGCCAAACGATCCGGACGTTGTGGTATCGCCTGCTGATGGACGCGTCACGCGGATCGAATCGCCGGCCCGCGAAGCTAATGCACCGACTCTGATCAGCATTTTTCTCTCGCCGCTTGATGTGCATATCAATCGCTCGCCGATACCCGGCAAAATCATCGACGTTGTTTACTCGCCGGGAAAGTTTTTGATGGCCACTAAAGAAGAGGCCAGTCTTGTGAACGAGCAGAACGCGCTGACGATCCAGGGCGAGAAGATCACGGTCGTCTGCAAACAGATTGCCGGCATCCTCGCGCGTCGCGT
>DATNJO010000190.1:0-7007 GCA_035603895.1 Pyrinomonadaceae bacterium | reverse complement strand
GTTGTCATCTAACAATGGAGGATCGTCCAACTCGATTACGCGGCGGAAGAGGATCTGGCGCACTTCGAAAGTGAAGGCCGGTAACGCTTCAAGAACTTGAGATAAACTCATAGTGAGAGTTTAGCCCTAGAATGCGTTCTTTTCAATATATACCCCCGTATCTGCATCCACACGAAAATAACCATTGACTGATGAGTCTGCAGAGTAATACTATATCGCGCGTCGATATAGTTTGACTGGGCAGGTAATCCATGGCGAAGCGGAAACCTGAAGACTCTCTGCCGTTAACACCGGCAACTTTTCACATACTTTTGGCACTGGCCGATCGTGAGCGTCACGGGTACGACATCATGCGTGAAGTTGATGAGCAGACCGAGGGAAAGGTCCGGCTCGGTCCCGGTACTTTGTACGGATCTATCAAACGGTTGCTTAGCGACGGCCTGGTGCAGGAATTGGATGAACGACCGGATCCAGAGCTTGATGACGAGCGGCGACGCTATTACAGGCTAACGGATTTTGGCTTTAGAGTTGCCGCCGCTGAAGCAGAGCGGCTAGCGCAATTGGTCAAGGCTGCGAAAAGTAAAAAACTACTTTCGGCCCGAAGTTGATTAGGTACTAACGATCAATGAAGACTGTAGATCTCTCGTCCCGTGTCTATAAAGTGTTATTGATCGCTTACCCGTCTGCATTTCGACGCGAATATGGTCACCAGATGCAGCAAGTCTTTCGCGATCGTTATCGCGATGAGGCCCGACGAAATGGTCACTTGGCTGTTGCCGGTTACTGGATGAGGACGGTTTTGGACCTCGCGTTGACGGCAGCAAGGGAGCACAGCGAAAACTTTAGAAAGGACAACATCATGCGCCGTGACTTAATTTCACTAGCAGGTTGCATCGCGATCATTGCTACTGCATTTGCTCTACTGAGCTATGGGAGAACTCACGAGGTTTCATCTATTCTCATTTTTGGCCGAACGCTCGATGCTATTGTGACAGCGGGCGTTATCGGAAATCTCATCGTTTTTCTGCTCGTCAAGATGACCAGGCGCGATTCATTTCAGATCGCTTTATGGTCGTTCCTCGTTGTACATGCCGTGCTGGCAATAATAGTGGCCATCATCGGACCGCGGGTCGAGGCGCAGTTTAGATTTGGTCCTATCCTGCTCGGTTACATTCTGAGCTTTCTGTTTTGGCTGGGACTACATTGGGCCTGGCAGCTCTCGAAGCGTCAACTCGCAAAATCTGATGCTTAATGTTCAGTGCGTCTGAAACGATCTTCCGCGAGACGATCTGCGGCTTTGTTTGTGGTGAGGTCTTGCGTTTGGGCGCTTTCGAAAATTCGCAGAGTGGTGTCGTAGATTTCGTCGATTTTTCTTAGCGCGTCTTCGGGTTTCCAACCGAGAAGCTCGATTGTTCCGTTCAAGATGCCGCCTGCGTTGGCGACGTAGTCGGGAGCGTAGAGAATGTTTCTTTCGCGAAGCATCTCGCCGTGTCGCTCTTCGAGGAGTTGGTTGTTGGCCGCGCCGGCGACGATTTGGACCTTCAATTCGGGAATCGTTTGGTCGTTGATGATGCCGCCGAGTGCGCAGGGAGCAAAGACGTCCGCACGCACGCTGAAGATCTCACCCGGTTGAACCGTCTCGGCTCCAAATTCCTCTACAACACGCGACAAGTTGTGCTCGTCAACATCAGTGACAACGAGTTTCGCTCCCGCCTCGTGCAGCCACTTCGCCAGGTTGTAGCCGACATGTCCGCAACCCTGGAGCGCGACTGTTACGCCGGAAAGTTCGCGGCTGTCCCAGCGAAACTTGGCTGATGCCTCGATCGCTCGAAACACGCCGCGTGCAGTAAACGGTGACGGATCACCTGAGCCGCCGGGAAGGCCCCCAACGTACTGAGTCTCAGTGCGCACAATCTCCATGTCCGCGGGGCTGGTCCCGACATCTTCCGCTGTGATGTAGCGTCCTTTTAAAGTATCAACGAAACGTCCGTGCACGCGCAGCAACGCTTCGCGGTTCGGCGTCTTATTGTCGCCGATGATTATCGACTTGCCGCCGCCGAGTGGTAGCCCGGCCAACGCGTTTTTGTAAGTCATGCCGTGAGACAGGCGCAGGGCGTCGGTGAGCGCTTCTTCTTCGCTGGCGTAATTCCAGAAGCGTGTGCCGCCAACGGCTGGGCCAAGTGTGGTGTTATGGACGGCAATGATGCCGTGGTAACCAGTTGCGGCATCGCGCCCTATCAGGACAGTCTCGTGATCTGTATTGGTCGTTTTCTTAGTGATTTCCATAATCCGGTTGTTTTGGGTGCACCACTCTTACGTTTACTCTATCAGAGTTGTTGCACCCAACTCGATCCGGGGACGAGAACGGAGGCCCAATTGTTTGTAATCTGATTGGTCGGAAAGGTATAAGTCCAGAAGATGATCGGCGTGCCTGTGATAAAGCAATGAGAGCGAAGATGAATGCCTTTCGTTCGTGATGCAGGGGCATAGGCAAAGCAGTCAAAGCCAAAGTTGGAAGCAAGATTATGTTGGACTTTTTGGACTGGATGTTGTCGCCGCTCATCGAACTGTTTGTTTCGATCTATCGTGCCGATCATCGGCCAGAGGCGCGCCGGTTCACCATCGGCTGTTTTCTCATCGTCGCGGCAATCTTTATTTTAGTCGGGGTGCTCTTTTATTACTTCGGTTAGGTGAGAGATGAATATAGAAACCTTACGCGATTTCTGCCGGGAGCTTCCGGCGGTCACTGAAGATGTTAAGTGGGGTCACGATCTGTGTTTCTCCGTAGCCGGCAAGATGTTTTGCGTTGCTGCCTTAGATGGACCACTGAGCGTTTCCTTCAAGGTGAGGGATGAGGAGTTTGACGAAATGTCAGGCTCGCCGGGGATTCGTCCTGCACCATACGTCGCGCGTTACAAATGGGTGCTAGTCGAGGAACCCGACAAACTCAGCCGCAAGGAGTGGGCGCACTACATCCGGCAATCTTATGATCTGGTCAGAGCCAAGCTGCCGAAGAAACTAGCCAAGCAACATGGGCTGTTGTGAGCGACGATGTCACAAACTTGGCCGGAAACTAACAAACGAGACGTGGTTGGAAAGCTGGTAGGGCCTGAACCTGTCAAGGCGCTTGAACTGGCACGGAGTATTGCTGACCCCTGGTATCGTTGCCAATCATTGGCCCACGTAGCCTGGCACCTGAAAGACCAACTTCAATCCAGCAAGATAATTAAAGAGGCTTTAACCGCGGCGTTCGAACTGGATCAGCCCAACAGGATTGTGTCGGTAGCGTCGTGGGCCGTTCGAGTTATGGTCAAGAACGGAGACCAACGGTTAGGTCTCGTAGTTGACGAACTACTCGACAAGATTCAGCTCGAGTTGAACCCTATCCGCCAAGCTGACGCTTTGCTCTTTCTTTTCGAAGCCGTTTATCACGAACCGCAACTGCGCGATCGGGTTCTCGATCCCCTACTGCGCGCTTGCGAGCAGATGAAAAGCTGGAAACGTCCTCGAATATTAAGCGACATCGCAAGGGTGTTGGCCATAGACGATCCAAATCGTGCGTCACAAGTTGTCGATACTATTGGCGAGGGTCGATATAGCAGGCGAACGCGAAGCGACATTGATGCCGGCAAGTGGCTTGGACCACACGAGTTCTTTCCGTATTACGCCAAACAGCCATCACACGCGTAGGTTAAACTCACGGCAAGCCCTGCGCGATCTGGAGGTAAAGGTCGCGAACCCGCTGCTCGTAATTCAATGCCTGTTGGACAATGCTCACACCCGAAAACAACGGAATGATCGCTTCTTCGAGATCCCACCAGCCGAGTTCATTCAAATGATCTGCTTGAAAAGGAAACGCTTGTTGAGCGACCGGTTTGCGCGTGCCGTCGTTGGCGATTAATTCAGGCGTCCATTGTTGGGATCGAACTGAAACCAGTCCGTCGTTTTTTCCTTCGTGCAGGCTAACGATGAACCATGAAGGAACGAGCGGCGCAAAAATATCAGGTTGTTTTTCCCAAGCCGCGTAAGTCTGATACGCAATGCCGTTTTTCGCTTCGGCGTCTTCGGCGCGGCGATTGAACTGTTCGCACGCAGCGGTCGTGAGATCGGCAAATCCATCGACATCAATCAGTCGGTCCAGCTCTTGTACCAACCGTTGTCCACCAGGCCGTGCGATTTCGTCGGCTACTGATGTGCCGTGATGTGGCGTGCCGATGGTCGTGAGGGTTGCAACGCGGTCGGCCATTCCTTTGTCGACGATCATGTGACGTGCATCAAGACCACCCATACTGTGGGCAATGATATGAACCTTCTGACTTCCTGTTCTTTGCAGCACATCGTTGACGTAATTGATCAATCCCTCAGCCCGCAAATCAATAGATCCCGCAAACGCGAGATTCGGCGCCGAGACTGTAAACCCGTTTGCCTCCAGATGATTTTTGATACCTTTGAAATAGTCGAACTGATCGCTGTGACTATTGTCCGGGATTTTAAGCCTCTCCCGAAGGATCACTGCGAAAATGTCAAACCTGGCTATTCCATGTACTAACAAAATCGGAAATGTTGCCATGGTTGAGTACTCCTTTGTTACTGCCAATCAAGCTCCAAACAACCTGCGGGTAAACACATTCGCGAACTTCCTTTGCGGATCCTGTTGATCGCGAATCTCCAGGAACTTTGTGAAGGACGTTGAATGAAGTTTTTCCATGTCCTGCCGTGTATGTGTCTGGCAGAACTTTCCGAGGTGCGGCCGTGCGCCAACCTGCTTCATCAACTCTTCAGCAGCCGCATAATACGGTTCAAATCCATTTGAGTCGTCGAGTACAAGATCGATCCACGTCGACCTTCGCCCGCGGCCGGCGCCGAGCAGCGTTTGTTCGTGGCCCGCCGGTGTGAAGCGGACTTCGAACAATGGATAAGGAATTGGCTTCTCGAGATACATGTACTCGTAAAGACCGACGAACTTCTTGCACATCTCCCATGTTTGTTCGTAAGGCACAGTGAATTCCAATTCCTGGTGCAAGTGATAGATCGTTCGATTGAACGCTTTGTTACTTTCCATCACGAGGTCCGTGCCCTGTTTCAGGCCGTGCGTAAAGTTCGAGAGTTTTTTGAGCGCGCCCGTGTAAGCCATCAGGTTTCCGAACCATGCCGCCAGTAACGCATCAAAGGAAATAGCAATAAACTCTCGCAATGGTCCAAGAAACGATTTCGCTTTCCTGGTTCGATTCCACGTGCTGATCTGACACTTCGTGCTGAAGGGAAACAGATAGAAGCTGACGTGATCGTGCTTCTCGATCAACTCATCAAGATGACTCTCGACGTAAGACAAATCGGAGATCTCAAACTTCTGCTCGACGTGGAAACGATCCACTGCCTGAACGGTGACTTCAGAGATCACGCCCACCGCGCCAACGCCTCCGATGGCTGCGCGAAATAGATCGTCCGTCGGTACAACGGTCTTCACTTGACCGTTACTATCTATGATTCTCAGGTCCACAATCGTTTCACTGACAAAGCCCCAATCGCGCCCGGTGCCGTGAACGTCTGTGGAGAGAATTCCCGCGATGCTTTGAGCGTCGTGAGAGGGAAGCGCCGCAAACGCCCAACCACGATCCAGCAGCAGACGCACAACGTCGCGAACTCGCGTGCCGCTCTTAACTGTAAGACGTTTGTTAGCCTTGTCTTCGCGCACTACACCGGCGTATCGATCCAAAGAAACAAGCGTCGTATCGGCGACTATGCCGTCGTTGAACGAGTGGGCCGATCCGAAGAAGCGAAGATCCTTGGCCTGTTTGATTAAGTAAACCAGCTCTTCTTCCGAGGCGGGCCGTTCGAATTTCTGCGGTTGGTAGCGAAAGCGCCGGCCCCAGTTTCTAAACAGACCATTCAAAACCCGGCCTTCCAGCCACAGGTAATTGCCGAACGTGAGGCCGTTCAAGATGATGTTTAGCGTCGTGTGAAATCCGACGTAGAAGTAACCGCGAGTCTTCATGAGTTTGCTCCGACGGAAGCTGGAGTAGTTGCAGTTGTAGTTTGTGGCGCTGTTGCAGCGGCCGGTTTGGGAACGAGGTGGAAAACGTCGATCAGTCTTACTTGCAGATCGCTGCCGTCGTTGGTGTGGCCGTTTTCGGTTTTTCCGATCGAGCTAACGTCGTCAACGGCGATGACGTAACCAGTTAAGCTGTCGTTCGTGAGCCGGAAGCGAATGAACTCTTTGAAGTTTTCGACGCGAGCGGTTCCGCCAACTTCATTGTTGTGTCCGTTGAAAAGGAAAGACACCGCAAAGTACCAACCCGTCCAAAGACAACAGATGACGGCGCCAATGATTCCGGCAAGAATTGCGGGTATCAGCGTGAACCATCCTTGCTGATTAGGAAAGATTAGTGAGTAATTGTCGTTACCGAAGAAGCTCAATCCCCACTTCGTAATCCACGGCAACCGCAACATCACTGCGCCGTAGACCAACCACAAAAGCGTCAATCCGATGCGGCTGTTTCGTTTGAAAAGATACTGCGCTAGTGGAATGGGGGCCACGACCAGAATCGCCGCCACCAACAACATGATGTAGTTGGCGTTCAGGATGAGAATGTAGGGAACGAGTAATTGCAGAATCAGAAACCAGAGGCCGATAAGAGTCTTCCCAACTACTCGCAACCATTTCGGCTTCGTGTAAAGCAGATCGCCCGCGGCCTTGAACGGCAGGAACATGATGCCGACGCAGGCCGCAATCAGCACAACCATGAGGCTGATGTCGGAGACCAGATACGCAGGCAGGTTGTTTTTGCCAAAGAACCACAACCCTGCTGTGAGCACGAGTATCGCCAGCAGCCACAGAACCCAGGGCAAATAGTCTTGAACGATCTTTAGAAGCTTCGCCGACGCACCTTTGGTTTCTGTCGAAACGAAACTCTTTTTGAAGAGGTATTCACTGTAGCGAACATTGAGAATGATCGCGGTGACAGCCGCGAAGATCGAGTAAAGCACCAGGAAACTATTGACGAACG
>DATNJO010000189.1:0-11146 GCA_035603895.1 Pyrinomonadaceae bacterium | reverse complement strand
TTTCTTTCGCCGCTTGATGTGCACATCAATCGTTCGCCGATACCGGGAAAAATCATCGACGTTGTTTACTCGCCCGGCAAATTTGTAATGGCCACAAAGGAAGAGGCCAGCCTCGTGAACGAGCAGAACGCGTTGACGATTCAAGGCGAGAAGATCACGGTCGTCTGTAAACAGATTGCCGGCATCCTTGCGCGCCGCGTGATCTGCTGGAAAGGGAAGGGCGATCAACTTAAACTCGGCGAACGTTTCGGCATGATCAAGTTCAGTTCTCGGACTGACGTGTTGCTGCCCGCGAACGTGAAGGTGATGGTTTCAGAGGGCGATCGCGTGCGTGGCGGCATCACCGTAATTGGGAGGATCTCCTGACTATGGCAGACGAAGATCACGAACGTCCGAATCCTCCCCGGCGCGGCTTACGCAAAGGGCTCTATCTGATCCCGTCGCTGTTCACCGCGGCGAATATCGGCATGGGTTTCTTCTCAGTGATGGCGTCGCTGCGCGGGTTTCAGATACTCGGCAGCCCGAACCCTGACCTTGTGGCAGCAACCTCGCATTTCGACAGCGCGGCGGTGGCGATCGGTTGGGCGCTTTTGTTCGACATGCTCGACGGTCGAATCGCGCGTTTGACCAGGACCACTACCGAGATCGGAATTCAACTCGACTCGATTGCGGATGTGGTGACATTTGGCATTGCGCCGGCGGTGCTCGCGTATGTTTGGGGTTATGGAGCGAGTCTGACGGAAGGCAGCGATCTGCACCGGCTCGCGTGGTTCTTGTCGTTTATGTTTCTGATGTGTGGTGCGTTTCGTCTCGCACGTTTCAATGTGCAAGCGTCGCGGCCGCGAATCATCGCTGAAGGCACGCCGAAAGTTGATAAAAAGAATTTCGTTGGTCTACCGATCCCCGTTGCGGGTGGTTTGATTGCCGCGCTCGTTCACTTCTCGCCGGTGCCGCTTACTTATTTTGGACCGGAGCGCGCACGAATCTATTCGGGACTGCTGATGGTGCTGGTGGGGTTGTTGAGCTTGATGATGGTGAGCACCCTGCGCTTTTCGAGTTTCAAGACCGTCGGCACGCGTGTTCGCAGCATGCGCACGATCATTCTCGCGCTCGCGGTGGGAATGCTGATCTTTCTCTACTCGCAGTACGTCCTCTTGGCGATCGTCGTGACTTACATCCTGCACGGACTCATCGCGCGCGTCGCGGCTGTCTTTTGGCGTCGAGGTGAGTCAGCCGAAGCGAAGATCGAACCAAACCCGGTCGGTCGCTCTTCCGGGTCTTAATCTTGTAGGTCTTGTTAATCGTGCCCAGCAAAGTAGACAGGATTTCGGAATGGACAAGATTTTAAGGCCGGGCAAAAGCCAACAAGCCGTGCTCCGTGGTAACGATCACTGCATCACCGACCATGATGGGCGATGCGGAGCTCGTTAACTCTTCACCAGTTGGCAGAGTGTTCACTTGTTTCCCGTCTTTTAATCCCAACACCACTGCCGCCGAACTCGAAAGCGGTGTGAAGAGCGCTGCTTCCTGAACGGTTAACGGTTGCGCGGAGATACGACCGGGCAACTGCTTTTTCCAAAGCTGCGTGCCTTTTAGATTCAAAAGGTACGCGAAGTTGTCCAACGAAGCCGCGAGAATCGTATCGCCGGCGGCGAGTGTTACCGCTTCAACTCCCGCGCCTGTTCTTTTACGCCACTTCAGCCGCCCTTTGTCGGCAGTGACTCCGTAAACATAACCGTCACCCGAACCAAAGAACACGGTGTTTTCCGCAACCGCGACTGGTCCACGCACCGCGCCCTTCGTGCGATAACGCCAAAGCAGACGGCCAGTCGCTTCTTCAAGCGCGAGCAAAGTTCCGTCTTCACTGCCGAAATAAACACGTCCATCTTTCAGCACAGGCTGCCCATTGAAGGACGTCGAAAAGGGAATCGACCAAAAGACGCCGCCCGTGCGTTTGTCGAAAGCGTAGGCGCGTCCGTCGCTACCGCCCGCGAAGATTTTCGTTTCGCTGATCGTAAGCGCGCCGCGCAACGGTTTGCCGAGCGCCGTTACCCAACGCGTGACACCGCCTTCGCGCCCGAGAGCACGCAAAGCGCCCGATTGACCACGCGGTTCGCCGTTCGGCGCGGTGGTTTCCGACGCGACGAAGATTGCTGTTTCGTCCGCGGCCGGCGATGCGGAAAGCTCTCCGCCAATTTCAGAGCGCCAGTGCAATTGGCCGTCGCGAGCTTTCAGAGCAACGATGATTCCGCCCGCGAGTGGCAAATAGACACGTTCTGTATCGAAAGCGGGCGTGAGATTGAGGGTGACGTTTGATTCGTAGCGCCAGCGAACAGTCAGTGGCTGAGAGAGGAGCGGCTCTTCGTTTGTTCTATGTCCGGTAAAAACACTCCCCCAAGCGAGACTGAACACACAGACTAGATGTATAATTTGCAACTTCATATCAATCAATGAGCCAAGTCCGACAGCATGAAACCGTAATCATACTTGACTTCGGATCACAGTACACACAACTCATCGCCCGTCGGGTCCGAGAAGCGGGTGTTTACTGCGAGATCCTGCCGTTCAACACCCCAGTCGAAACAATACGAGCCCGGTCGCCAAAAGGATTGATCTTTTCCGGCGGGCCCTCGTCTGTTTACGACGCGTCGGCGCCAAAGCCGCAGCCCGAACTGCTCGAATCCGTCGATTGTCCCACTTTGGGCATCTGTTACGGCTTTCAAGTTTTTGCTCGAGAACTCGGTGGAGCGGTTGAATCTTCGCCGAACCGGGAATTTGGGTACGCGCGGCTGAAGGTGTTGGATGTTACGAGTCGTCTCTTTAGCGGCCTGCCGAAAGAGATGGACGTGTGGATGAGCCACGGCGATCACGTCACGGAAGTCCCGCCTGGTTTTCAGGTCACTGCGTTGACTGACGACGCACTGAACGCGATGGAAGATGAAGCGCGCGGGATTTACGGCGTGCAGTTTCATCCGGAAGTGGCGCACACGCCGCTCGGCGCGCACGTGCTCAGAAATTTTTTGTTTTCAGTTTGCGGCTGTCGTGGTGACTGGTCGCCGGAAGCAGTTATTGAAGAGCAGGTCGAAAAGATTCGCGCGCAGTTAGGCGAGAATGGACGCGCGGTTTCCGGTTTGTCAGGTGGCGTTGATTCGACGGTTGCGGCGGCGCTGGTTCATCGCGCGGTCGGCGATCGTCAGACGTGTATCTTCGTTGACAATGGACTGCTGCGCGAAGGTGAATTTGAATCAACGCTGGCACTGCTCGGGCAGAGCATGAAGTTGAACATCAACGGTGTTCGTGCGGGCGATCAGTTTCTCGAAGCATTGCACGGTGTCACCGATCCCGAGCAGAAGCGAAAGCAGATCGGCAAAGTTTTCATCGACGTCTTTGAAGCCGAGGCGCGGCGTTTAGGTGATGTGGGCTATCTGGTCCAGGGAACGTTGTATCCGGACGTGATCGAATCCGTCTCGGTGCGTGGTCCTTCGGCAGTGATCAAGAGTCATCACAACGTCGGCGGCTTGCCGGAGAAGATGAATCTCAAGCTGATCGAGCCGTTGCGCGAGTTGTTCAAAGACGAAGTGCGTCTGATTGGACGTGAGCTCGGCGTGCCGGAAGAGATACTCGGGCGGCATCCGTTTCCCGGGCCGGGATTGGCTGTACGTATCATCGGCGAAGTCACGGAAGAGAAGATTCGTCTGGTCCAGGCCGCGGATCGGATTCTCGACGAAGAGTTGCGTCTCGCGGAATTGTACAACGCAGTCTGGCAGGCGTTTCCCGTGCTGTTGCCGGTTTCGACTGTCGGCGTCATGGGCGACGAGCGCACCTACGAACGAGTGGTTGCGATTCGCGCAGTGACGAGTGTTGACGGCATGACCGCCGACTGGGCGCGCCTGCCGCACGATCTACTCGGCCGTGTCTCGAGCCGCATCGTTTCAGAAATACGCGGCGTTAACAGAGTTGTTTACGATATAAGCTCTAAGCCACCTTCAACTATAGAATGGGAATAAAGGCCATCAACAAATTGCACAGAGTATCTGCGTAATCTGTTGGTGGGTTTACCACCGATGCCGGATCGTCAATTCGTACATCTACATCTTCATACTGACTACAGTCTTCTTGACGGCGCAATTCAGATCAAACCACTTTCCAAGCGCGTTGCCGAATTGGGTATGCCGGCGTGTGCCATGACGGACCATGGCAATATGTATGGCGCAATCTCTTTTTACAACGCGATGAAGAACAACGACGTGAAGCCGATCATCGGTTGCGAGACTTACATCACGCGCGGCAGCCGCAAGGAGAAAGCCGCGAGCGCGCCCGGCGAGAAGGCAAACTTTCATCTGATACTGCTGGCGCAGAATTACGAGGGTTATCAGAACCTCGTGCGTCTCACGTCGAAAGCCTACACCGAAGGTTTCTATTACAAGCCACGCATCGACAAAGAACTGCTCGCCGAGCACAGCAAGGGGCTGATCGCTCTATCGGCGTGCATGTCCGGCGTGCCGTCCGCGATGCTCGCGCAGGACAAGTGCGACGAGGCTGCGAAGGCGGCGCACGAGTTTGAAGAGATCCTCGGAAAAGGGAACTACTTCCTCGAAATTCAGGAACATGGTCTTGAGCCGCAGAACCGCATTCGCAAATCGCTCGTTGAGTTGTCGAAACGAACCGGCGTGCCGCTGGTCGCGACCAACGATTCGCACTACCTGATGCCCGACGACTCGCGCGCGCACGATGTTCTGCTTTGTATCGGTTCGGGTAAGACAGTCAACGACACCAATCGGCTGCGCTACAACAGTCCAAACTTCTATGTCCGCTCGCCGGAAGAGATGTGGCGCATCTTTGGCGACGAACTGCCGGAGGTGCTCACGCGGACAGTCGAGATCGCTGAACGCGTCGATCTGAAGCTGCCGAAGGACGTCAATTACCTGCCGCAGTATCCGATTCCGGAATCGGATCAGGGCCTCTCGGTCGACGACTACTTTGAGAAGGTCGTGCGCCAGGGTTTTGAACGCCGGCGCCAGCAGGTATGGGATCCGCTCATCGCACGCGGAGAACTCAACAAGCCCATCGGGGATTATCAGACTCGTATCTCGAGCGAGATCGAGATGATCAAGCAGATGGGCTTCCCGGGTTACTTTCTCATCGTTTGGGACTTCGTCCGCTACGCGAAAGAACGCGCGATTCCCGTCGGTCCGGGCCGTGGTTCAGCTGCCGGTTCGCTGGTCGCCTACTGTCTCGAGATTACTGACGTCGACCCGCTTCAGTACGACCTGCTCTTCGAGCGCTTCCTGAACCCCGGACGTGTCTCGCTCCCGGATATCGATATCGACTTCTGCGTCCGCGGCCGTGGTGACGTCATCAACCACGTCGCCGATCTCTACGGCCGCGACTCAGTTTGCCAGATCATCACGTTTGGAACCCTGGCGTCGAAGGCGGCCATCAAGGACGTCGGCCGGGCACTCGAAGTGCCCTACGCCGAGGTCGAGCGGATCGCGAAAATGATCCCGCCGCCGGTTCGCGGCCGCAACGTCAGCATTACTCAGGCACTTGAACAAGTACCTGAACTAAAACGGGAGATGGAGACCAACGCACAGGTTAAAGAAATACTTGAGATTGCCCGTAAGCTTGAAGGCTGCGCGCGGCACTCGTCGGTCCACGCCGCGGGCGTCGTCATCTCGCCTCTGCCGCTTCAGGAACTGATTCCGATCGCCGTCTCCGGCAAGGAAGAACTGACCACTCAATATGTCATGTCGGACCTGGAAAAGACCGGCATGCTTAAGATGGATTTTTTAGCGCTTACCGCTTTAACCGTTATAAATGACTGCTTAATTAGCATTAAACAGTCGCATCAAACGGAGATTAAGTGGTCGGATATAGCGCTTAATGACGATAAAGCACTTGCAGTATTCGCTGATGGAAGGACGGAGGCGGTCTTTCAGTTTGAGTCGTCGGGCATGCAGGAAATCTGCCGGAAGTTGAAGCCGAAAGGGCTTGAAGACTTGGCGGCGCTGAATGCGCTCTATCGCCCGGGCCCACTCGACGGCGGCATGGTTGACGAGTTCATTCTGCGGCATCACGGCAAGAAAGCCGTGCGTTACCTGGTGCCGGAGATGAAGGAGATTCTCAGCAATACTTACGGCATCATCGTCTATCAAGAGCAGATCATGCAGCTCGCGCAGAAGCTTGCGGGTTATACACTTAGCGAAGCCGACCTAATGCGCCGCGCGATGGGCAAGAAGAAGCGCGAAGAGATGGCGGTGCATGAAGAGAAGTTCATCACAGGCGCCGTTGAGCGCGGGATCAAGCAGGAGAAGGCCGAGAAGATCTTCACGTTGATGGCGCAGTTCTCTGACTACGGTTTCAATCGCAGCCACAGCGTCGCGTATGCGTATCTGGCGTTCCAAACGGCCTACCTGAAGGCTCACTATCCTGAGCATTTTTACGCAGCGGTTTTATCGAGTGAGGCGCAGGACGCTGCCAAGGTGTTTAAGTATTCGAAAGAGCTGCGGGCGCAGAAGATCGCTTTACTGCCGCCGGATGTTAATGAGAGCAATTCGGGGTTCACGCCGTTAAGCGGCGCCATCCGTTACGGACTGACTGCCATTAAGGGCCTCGGTCAGGCGATTGTTAAAGCGATTTGTGAGGCGCGGGACAGTGGTCCGTTCCGATCGTTCTTTGACTTTGCCGAGCGCGTTGAGTCGAATAAGCGCGTGTTTGAAAGCCTCGTGAGTGCGGGCGCGTTTGATTCCTTGAAGGATGGACGCTCGGTACACGAGTGGCGCGGCGCACTGTTCAATTCGATCGACGTGGCGCTCTCGCAGGCGCAGCGATCGAAGCACGAGCGAGCGGTCGGTCAGAGCGGACTCTTCGGGGCGATGCCTGAAGAGATCGACTACACGAAAGAGATCTCGCCCACGCTGAAAGGCTGGACGACGACCGAGATGCTTGCTGCGGAAAAGGCGGCACTCGGTTTCTACATCTCGGGCCATCCGCTGGAGCGTTATCTCGAAGTGCTTCAGAATGTGAAAGCGGCCAGTTCGTCGGAACTGCCGGGATTGAACACCGGCAGCCGCGTTACGAGCGGCGGGATCATTACTGACCTGCAAATGCGCACGACGAAGAAAGGCGACAAGTTTGCGCTACTGCGTTTGGAAGACGAAGCCGGTGGGACGAAATGCGTGCTGTGGCCGGAAGTCTACCGCAAGCACTCGGCGCTGTTGCAAAACGATTTGGCGGTCGTGATTATGGGGCGTCTCGAACTGAGCGAAGACAATCCGCCGTCGATCATCGTTGACCAGGTGCAGAGTATTGACGCCGCGTCGCGCAGTGGTGAGTTTCTGGTGTTGCGCACGCCGCAAGGCGATGACTTCGCGACGCTCTGCGACGAGATTCTCGGATTGTTGAGCTCAAACCCGGGTGACTGCGACGTTACGTTTGAAGCGTTGATCGACAACGGTACGATTGTTCGTGTAAGAGCGAACCAGGCGCTGCGCGTTAAGCGAAGCAGCGAGCTCGAAGAGGCTTTGAAGAAGTTGGGCTGTCGCGTGAGCGTCGAGAATCCATCGAATGGAAACGGTAATGGCAATGGCGCCCGCGTCTGATAACGACTGAAGATTAAAAATGGCCAAAGGCAAAGACGGAAAAAAAGAACCAGAGCCGCCCGCTCCGGAAGGTGAACAGCGAACGGCTTTCGAGCGCGTGCAGTTGGCGCGTCATGCGAATCGACCGTACACGCTCGATCTGATCGAGCGGTTGTTTGAAGACTTCACAGAGCTTCACGGCGACAAACGCTTCGCGGAGGACCCGGCCATCGTTGCCGGTTACGCGCGCTTTCATGGGTTGCCGGTCGTGGTTGTGGGCCATCAGAAGGGACGCGACACCAAGCAGCGCAGTTATCGAAACTTCGGCATGCCCAAGCCGGAGGGCTATCGCAAGGCGCTGCGCGTGATGAAACTCGGCGAGAAGTTTGGCCGTCCCATCTTTACTTTCATCGACACGCCCGGCGCGTATCCCGGGATCGACGCCGAAGAGCGTGGACAAGCTGAAGCAATCGCTTTCAACCTGCGCGAGATGGCGAAGATCCGTGTGCCGATCATCGTGACGGTGATTGGTGAAGGTGGTTCGGGCGGCGCGCTCGCTATCGGCGTGGGCGATCAGGTCCTGATGCTCGAGAACTCGATCTATTCAGTGATCAGTCCTGAAGGGTGTGCGGCAATTCTCTGGAAGGATTCGTCAAAAGCAGATCTCGCCGCGGAAGGTTTGCGTCTGACTGCGCAACACCTTTTCGACGAAGGCATTATCGACAAGATTATTTCCGAACCGCCAGGCGGCGCACATAACGATTACGATCAAACCGCTCGCTTCCTCGACTCAGCGTTGAGCGAGCGATTGGCTGAAGCAGTCAGTTGTTCGCAGGAAGATCGACTCACCCGCCGTTATGCCAAGTTGCGCCAGTTTGGCCGCTGGGGATCTTCTGATCAAAACGAAGCAGCCCCAAGCGGGTGACCTCAACGAGATACCTATTTTCAGAATAAGGTCGTTCTAGAACGGAATGTCGTCGTCTGCTAAGTCAGGCTCGGATGCCGCCGGCCCACTATGAGACGCGCTCGCCGATGCTGCACGCTCGGATGGCATGTCATCGCCACGCCCGCCGATGAACTGCATTTCGGTCGCGTGCACTTCGAGTGAATGACGTGGTTTGCCGTCGCGATCAACGTACTCTTCCACGCGCAAACGTCCTTCAATGTAGATCGGACGTCCCTTTTGCAGATACTGTGAGGCAGTTTCTGCCTGGCGGTTCCACAACGTCACGCGAAACCACGTCGTGTGGTCCTGCATTTCACCATTTCGATCTTTACGCTTTTCATTCGTGGCCACGCTGAAGGTACAAACTGGGGTACCTTGAGCTGTGTAGCGCAACTCGGGATCGCGACCGAGATTGCCCACGATTATTACCTTGTTAAAGGACATGAGGAGCCTTTCTTTCCACTGGGATTACGAACATTCGCGATACTACTAGTGCGACCACCAAGAATCAAGCAACCCCCATTTCCAATCATGATTTATCTCGACAGGTGATTCTGGTAGACTGGTGCCACTTTCTAATGGATTGGGAATGAAGCCGCGAATTTACATCGAAACCTTTGGTTGCCAGATGAACGTTGCTGACACAGAACGTGCGGCGACGGGTTTGCGCGCCTCCGGTTACGATCTCTGCGACTCGGCAGATGACGCGGACGTGGTCCTGCTAAACACCTGTTCCGTACGCGAGAAAGCAGAGCAAAAGGTTTACACGCGCATCGGTGAAGTTCGCGCCGCTCGACCTGGAAGGAATGAAGTGCTGGTCGGCGTGATGGGCTGTGTCGCACAACTCGAAGGCGCGTCAGTGTTCGAACATGCGCCGTTAGTCGACATGGTGATCGGCACGCGCGCGACGGATCGCATCTCGACGTTGATCGAGCGCGCTCAACAAGGCGAACGCAAAGTTCTGGATCTCGGCGAACGTGGTGAAACTGATTCGTGGGACGTTTCTCCCGCCGAGCGACACTCGCCACACGTCGCTTTCATTCCGATTATCGAAGGTTGCAACAAGTTCTGTTCGTTCTGCATCGTGCCTTACTCGCGCGGCCGCGAACGCAGCCGTCCGGCGAGCGAGATCGTCGCGGAAGTGAAGAACCTTCAGGCGCTTGGTTACAAAGAAATTCAACTGATCGGGCAGAACGTAAACAGTTACCGGCCACGTGTTGAAGACGGTCTCGAGGGGTTCAAAGGCGCGACTCCGTTCTGCCGTTTGCTCCGTGCTGTCGCGGCCACTGGAATGCCGCGCATCAAGTTTACGACGTCTTTTCCGCGCGACTTTCATCCCGACATCGTCACGGCAATCGAAGAAAATCCAAGCCTTTGCGACTGGATTCACTTGCCGGTTCAATCGGGCAGCGACCGCGTGCTGAAACTGATGCGCCGTGGTCACACGCGTAACGACTACCGGGAACGAATCGAACGAATTAAGAACTCGCGCCGGCGCCTCGCGCTGACGAGCGACATCATCGTCGGCTTTCCCGGCGAAACGGACGAAGATTTTCGCCAAACACTCGAACTCGTCCAGCAGTGTGAATACGACAGCCTTTACATCTTCAAGTATTCAAAACGCGCCGGAACGCCTGCGGCAAACTTCACCGACAACGTGCCTGAGCAAGACAAGAAGGCGCGCTTCCTTGCGCTCGAAGAAGTGCAACGGAAGAACCAGAACCGAATTTATCAAGCTTACATTGGTCGAACTTTGCAGGTGTTGGTTGAGAAGCAAAGCACCCGATCGGAAAGCGATCTATCGGGGCACTCCACGTGCAACAAGGTCGTGAACTTTGCGGGCGATCGTAGTCTCGAAGGTGAATTAGTCGACGTGTTGGTGACTGCCGCTAAGACAAACAGCCTGTACGGGGCGAATGTAAATCGGTCAGCGACAAATAGTTCAGGAGTAAATCGTTCAGCGGTAGAGTAAGGGGTACTGCGTTTATGGAAATCGAGGTAAAGATCCGAGCACTGATGATGGATCCGAACAGCGGAACTCCAATTATCATTCTGAAAGACGTTCAGAGTGATACGATGCTCCCGATTTGGGTCGGTGCCTACGAGGCAAATGCCATCGCGTTGGAGATTGAGAAGATCGCGCCGCCGCGTCCGATGACGCACGACCTGTTACGCAACCTGATCGTCGAACTCGGCGTGCGCGTCGAGCGAGTCGTGGTGACGAGCTTGCGCGACAACACGTTTTTCGCTGTGATCGAAATGCGCAACAGTGAAGGCGACCGTATGACGCTGGATTCGCGTCCGTCTGACGCGATCGCGTTGGCGTTGCGTGCGGATTGTCCCATCTACGTCGACATGGAAGTAATCAAAGCTTCGCGTAACACCTTGCCCGCGGAGGAAAGCGAAGAAAGCGAAATGTCCACCAGTGAAGAGGAATGGCCCGACGTCATCGGCGAAGCCGGGGACCTTCCGATGTAAAAGCTCTGTGCCTCTGTGGTGGTATAACCACAAAGACACAGTGACACAGAGAAGAACTCAGACCTAGTCAAAGTTTATGAACCGTTGGAGCAATAGTTTGCCACTGTGCAGCGAATGGTAATCGCCATCGCCAATCAAAAAG
>DATNJO010000188.1:0-8886 GCA_035603895.1 Pyrinomonadaceae bacterium | reverse complement strand
CTCGAGCAGCAGACTCTGCATGCCCCAACGCGTCTGCGGGTCGAGCGCGCCGAACGGCTCGTCCATCAACACGACGCGCGGCTTATTGACGAGTGTGCGCGCGATCGCCACGCGTTGCTTCATGCCGCCCGACAGGTCTTTCGGATAACGACCCGCGAAATCTGCCAAGCCAACTTCTTTCAGTATTTCATCCGAGATCTTGCGCCGTTCGCCTTTGGGCGTTCCTTTGAGTCTGAGACCATATTCGACGTTCTCGCGCACCGTGAGCCAGCCGAAAGACGTGTACGCCTGAAAAACCATGCCGCGATCGCGACCCACGTTCGTCACGAGTTCGCCATCAACGCGCACCTCACCTTTCGTCGGCGGCAACAGACCCGCGACAGCTTTCAAAATCGTCGACTTGCCGCAACCCGATGGTCCAAGAAAAACGACGATCTCGCCGGTGTCAGGTTTATCGAGAATGTCAAAAGATACGTCGCGCACTGCTTCCGTGCGGTTACCTTTCCGATCGATGTAAGTGACGCTGAGATCGCTGACGCGCAACTTCGGCGTCACGCCTGATTGATCGGGCTGATACGTCGCGCCCTTGTGCTCGCCGACATCGACGGCGATCGTTCCCGGTTCACCGGATTGTGGCAGGGTTGGAGCTTCGTTGTCGGACATTTTTTACTTGGCTTCGCGGTTTACGTGGCTTCGCGCCAACGGAAGAGCAAGCTCGAAAGCAGGCGAATGAGAAAGTCAGTTATCAAACCAATGCCGCCGATCACCAACAGTCCGGCAAAGGACCACGACGCTTTTTGGTGCGTGCGCGCGAGTTCGACCATGTAGCCGAGTCCGTGTTCGGGATTAACGGCTTCGGCGAGAATGACGTAGGTCCAGGCGATCGCATTCATTACGCGGAAGCTATCGAAGATCTCCGGCAACGCGGCGGGAACGAGCACGGTTCTGATCACCTGAAACCTCGTCGCGCCGAGTGTCAATGCGGTTTGGACCAACTCCTCGGGGACGAGCCTGATCGCCGTGACAACCACCGGCAGCAGGTAAACAAACACGCCGAGAAACAGAAACGCGATCTTCTGCTTTTCGTAAATCCCGAACCAGAAGATCAGCAGCGGAATGAACGCCGAGATCGGCATGTAGCGTAACGGCGCCACGATCGGTTCGAAGAAGCGGTTGATGGGATCAAACGCACCCATCAGCACGCCGAGTGGCAAAGCAAGCGCCGAGGCGAGCAGAAACGCGATCGCGATGCGCCGCGTGGAAACGACGATTGCGGTGCCGAGATCGTATTGAATGAACAGTTGCAGCGTGCCGCGGATGACTTCGGTCGGCGTGGGCAGGAAATCAGGTTCGACGAGACCGCCGTAAGTCAACGCGCACCACGCGCCCAAAACGAGCGCGGGTGCGACGAAGCCGAGCAGAAACGCCGTGCGCTTTGGCAGCGGCGCACGAATAGCGAAGGAGGAGCTTTTTGCAGCCATACAAATACCATCCACAGATTACGCAGACTCTGTGGATGGCTTTCTCCTGTTAGGTTCCCAAAATGACCTTGATATCGGTACGCCTGTTTTGCTGCCGTCCCGCTTCGGTAGTGTTTTCAGCGATCGGATTGCTCGAACCACGACCGATCGTCTGGAAACGTGTTGGCGGAATGTTCGGGAAGTTTTTGACGATGTAGTTTTTAACGGACTGCGCCCGGCGTTCGGAGAGCGTCAGGTTTCCGGTGGCGGAACCCGTGCTGTCAGTGTTCCCTTCGATGCGCAGAACAGTGCTGCCGAAGGAGGTCATCGTCTCGCCGAGTTTGTCGAGTAAGAGATACGAACCGGCCATGATCTCGTCAGAACCAGGCGTGAACTGAATCTGGATCTGTTGGTGCAGAATCGGCACGTCTTTTTCTGACGGAGCTTTCGCGACGACCGGCGCCTCTTCAACTTTCTGGCCCGGATAGTATGAAGCTACAGCTTGCAGGAAACGCGTGTCGGCCCAACCTTTCGCATCGACAGTCTTGGTTACAAGACCTTTCTTGCGCCAGATCACGAAGGCTGTATCGAACAGTGTTTCGTAGTGAGCCTTGGGACCAGTTAGACCGTAGAACTGCGCGTTGTCCGCGTAAGGCGTGAGTTTCAAACCTGACAACATGCCGGAGACTGTGTCGGTGTCGAGTTTCAACGCACGTGCGACTACTTCGTACGATGGATTCGGGTTGCTCTTGATCATCTCGATACCGTCGAGCCAGCCGCGCACAAAGTCACGCACGGTTTCCGGCGCTTGATCGATCACGTCCTGACGCGCGCAAAGCGTGTCGGCGATGATGTTGGTCGCGGCTTGAGTGGAAACGAGAACGTGTGCTTCGTTGCCGCGCGCAGTGACGGCAGCGGAGAGATCGGGTTCCCACGTCACAGCGGCGTCAACCTGTTTGGCTTTGAAAGCCGCAGCCGCAGCGGGCGCGTCGGTGAAGAAGACGATGTTTTTTTCAACATCGGCGCGATCTGCCGGTGACAAACCTGACTGTGCCAAGAGATAGAGCAACAGGAAGTGTGACGGCGTGAACTGCGTACACGCGATCTTGTGACCTTTTAGATCTTCGACTGACTTGATCGTCGAGAGCGCAACGATGCCGTCACCGCCACGCGACCAGTCCTGCATGATGATCGACTTCGCGCTCTGGTTTTGCTCGGCGAGTATCGAAGCCTCGCGCGCCCAGTTGTCGACGGTGTTCCACATGATGTCGATCTGGCCACTGCGAAACGCTGCGAGTTTCGCTGATGGATCTTCGAGCAGCACGAACTTCACGTCGAGGCCGTATTTGTTTTTGTAGTTCGAACCGCCGTTAGGGTCCATGCCGTTGTTGAAGACGATCCCGGGCGCGTGTCCGGCCCACGTGTTGATGCCGACGACGAGCGGGCGGTTGAGGCGGCCGGATCCGAGCGAAATGCTGTTAACGCCGGTTGAGCCGGCGTTGTGGTCCGGATCGCCGGGAGCGTTCTTTAAATTGTCGAAGTCGGCTTTAGAGTCGCCGCCGGTTTCGCGATCGCCGCCGGCCCATTTTTTAATTGCATCACCTTTGTAATGCCAGGTGGCGAAGCCGATCACGAAAAAGACCACAAAGGCAATAAAACCTTTTGCAAGGGGAGTCAGTCTCATTGGTCACCTCGTCAGTTTTCTTTGACAGGATTTACACGATTAACAAGGTTACATCGTCTTGTTTTGGGTGGCTTGTTGGGCGGCCTTCTTGGCTTTTAACTCCGCCAGTTGTTGCTTCGCCTGCACTTCGCCGGTTTGATTGCGCAACGCGGCGAGACGCGAGTCGAGTGAAGATTCAGATAGTTCTTTGCCGAGGTTCGCTTCAGCGATCGTGGTCTTGATGTGCTGCCGCACGTTGTCGAGCGCCTTCACTTCCGCATCCACTGACAAGCCGTCGAGTTGCTCCTGCACCTTGATGCGCGCCTGCGCCGACTGCATCTTCGCGAGCATCGAATCGCGCTCGCTCTGCAACTTGCGAATCTCCGACTGCACGCCAAGCAACGACGACTTCGCAGAGTCAGCATCGGTGCGTGCCGTCTCCATCTCAGTCTTCAACTCCGCAACGTC
The DNA here is from genome assembly GCA_035603895.1 of Pyrinomonadaceae bacterium. Lineage (GTDB taxonomy): Bacteria > Acidobacteriota > Blastocatellia > Pyrinomonadales > Pyrinomonadaceae > PSRF01. The sequence continues at coordinate 5,295 of DATNJO010000188.1, read as the reverse complement.
CGTAGCCAGTTGGTTCTTCTTCTGGATCAGAATGACGGCGAGATCGTCCTGGTTAGTTGAAACAGCCGTATCGAGTTCGGCTTCGGTCTGGGCCAACTCGGCATTCGCGCGTTTGAAACGTTCGTCAAGATCCTCACGGCGTCGAATGATCCCGGCAGTAGCAGTTTTGAGTTTGGAATACTTTGCCACCATCGAGTTGATGGCATTTTCGTAAGCAATCTCGGGATGCTCTTTTTCGATGTCCGAAATCCAGAGCGATAGGAAACCTTTCCAGAGGTTAGCCAACCTTTTCCACATAGATTCTTTCCTTTCTCTTAACTGGCCGGATTAGCCGCCGGGTCGGAAGGATCGTGGAGCTTGGGTGAAGCCTTGACGACACTCGCGACTTTGTCGCGTCCGAAAAACTCGAGCACCTGTTGAACTTCAAGTTTCTTATCGTTGCACACCTTAATCAGGTTCTGCTGTTCTTCAACACTCTGCTGCATCACGGTACGAATGTTTGCGATCTCTAGTTCGTACTGCTTGATTCGCGCATCGCTTTCCCGGATGAGTTTTTCGTTATCAGCGGCGCAGTTGCGGGTATAACCATCGAGCGCCTGAATCTCTTCCGCCGTTGCCTCAATGATCTTCTCGATCGGCACGCCGAAGGCTTTGAGCGATGCCTCGACGATCTGCTTCTTCACGGCGGCGTCAGTGCCTGCAGGCAAGCCGCGCAACAACTCCGTGGTCCGCGTAACGCGCTGCTGCTCTTCGTCGTCAACCCCGGCAGCGGCGAAAACTGCGGCGAAGTCGATCTGGCCGCCGGTTGGCGGTGGAGGCGCCGTTTGGAAAACGCCTTGAGTTGGCGACGGCGTCGAGTAGTTATCCGGGACCGTAGCGACCGGGTCGGCGGTCATGCCGGCTTCGTTTTCCGGCGATTCGATTTGTGTGGGCGTCTGCGGCTCGTCGCGTTCAATAAACCAGCCGGCAACTGTCGAGCCCCAACTTTTCTTGTCACTCATAAGGGGGTTCTACTCCTGAGCAAACCGCGAAAGCTTACCATAGGTCGCGCCAGCCGTCGCCGAAAAGTCCGGGCTTTCCGAGGCAGACCTAAACTCAAGGCTTGTAATCCGTTGCGTGTGGGATTAATCTATCCGGGCATCTCTCCTAAGTTTTTTCTTTCCCCCAAATTCCCAATCCATGTTGCGCGCCAAGTACAACCTAAACGGCCATTCATCTCTTCAAAAGGGAGCAACGAACATGAGAGTATTTTGTCCCGAACACAAAAGAGGTTTTTTCGCACCGCGCCAGAATCCGATCAGGTGTGAAAATCGAAGCCACGTCCTCGGCGAGCTCGATTTTGAAGGCGAAGGCCGGCGTCCCGCTGAGATCCGCTGGCAGTACTGCTGCAACTGTGAACATTTTTGTCCGGTCGATTTCGATCAGTTCGGACTCGACCGGTGTCCGGTCTGCACGCGACGAAGTTCGCTCCTCTATTTATGTGATCGTTGCCACGTAATGAGTTTTGAGTCGAACACGCCGCTGCAAACCAAGAATTTCACACTCACTGCGGACGGCGTGCCGCAGCCCTCGTGTCCCGGCTGTTTGCGTTCGGCCGCAGCCGATCTGCACGAACACTTCTGCGACTTGATCAACGCAGCTTTTGTCACCGCACTGGACACTTGCCCTGTTTGCCAGGAGCGACTGGACCTCGCGCCCGCGTTTCCATCGACAGTCGCGCTCTACTTGAAGCGCACGCGAGCCGCAAACAAAGTAAACGTCACGTTTGATTACGAGACTGAATCTTTCATGCCGGTCGATGATGGAGAGTTTGTCGTGGTGACGAACAATGAGTCTGCGATCGTGTTGCCACGTGCGCCGCGCTTCGCCAGCCGCCGCGATTTTTACGAGTACTACCAGGATTACTATCACTGTCCGAAACCGGACGCGGGTGAAGTGCAGATAGTTCAACCCGCGATTGTTACGCAGACAGCGAACGGTTGGAAACTCGAAACGATGGGCGCGCTGGAAGTGGTGTTGGACCAGCCGAAACCGAAGGCCGTGCCCGTTCCGATAGTCGCACCGCCGGTTGTAACCAAGCCTGCGCCACCTGCCGTGCCGAAACCCACACCGAAACCCGCGCCAGTGATTTCCGAAGAAGAAGTAGTAGTTCCGAGACGGCCGGAGCCCATACCGGTTCCCATCACCGCGAAGGATGAGAGCACCGAGACGCCGTGCGCCGAATGTGGCGCACTCGTGGAAAGCCGCTACGCGTTCTGCTGGAAATGCGGCAACGCACTCACACCGGAAAACAAATCTTCACACGGCGGCAGCAACCCGTCGCGCGGAACGTTGCTATCGATGGGCCTCGACGATGACGAGTTAACCGTACAACACGAAATGCGTCCGGCAAGCTCGTCCATGTTTCCCTACACCACGGCGAAGCAATCGGAACATCCGTCTTCAAGCCGCGGTTCGGTATTGAAACTAATCGCGATCGGCGGCGTTGCGTTTCTGCTGTTGTCGTTGGGCCTGTTTGGCCTGACGCGTTCAGCGACTGATTCGCAGGTCGCTGCAACAACTGCGTCTGCACCTGCACCGCAGCAAACGGTCGCCGAACCCACACCCGAACCGGCGCGCACCGAAGCACCCGTAACCGTGCCGGCAAAGCTTGTTGACGAAACAAAACCGGAAGCATCGCCGTCAGTCAGTCCTGAAGATGAGCTGCTGGCGCGGCTACGCGAACGACGCATCACCGCAACCAATTCAGAACGGCCACAGATCGTTGCGGCATTTGCGAAGATCGAACGGAAGTATCCGCGCGACTATCGTTTCCCTTACGAGCGCGCGAAGCTCGTCGTGAAAGGATCGCAAACAACCGCGCGCAACGAAGCTTTCAAAGCTCTGTCAATCGCGGCCGAGAGAGCGATCGCCGCGGGCAAAGCAAACGAGATGTTGAGCGGCCTGGAAACGGACAAAGCCGGCGATTTTCACCGGCTTGCCCAGGGACGTCAGGAATGGACGCGACTCGTCGCTGCGTTGAAGCGCAAAGACACAAGTCTGTTAGCCAACAACAAAACCCAATTCCAATAGCTCTCTCCGTGTGAGTCCGTGTAAATCCGTGGCTCACTTTCTCCGAAAGATTTCGTACACCGAACCGGTATCGATCGAGACAACAAACATGTTGCCGTTCGGACCGGTTCGTAGATCTGTGATCGTGCCGAAGTTTCGCCCGATCAGCAGACTCTCGCTCTCAGTCAGGTCATACTTGCAGAGGTTGTCTGCAACCCGATCTTCCAAACGCGGATCGTCCACGCCGATCTTGCGTCTGTTCCCCGTCAGGTTGAGGTGAAACAGGTGACCGCCCTCCAGGAAGGGTCTGGCGCCACCGACAAACAGATCGTTCTCAAACTGTGGTCCAAGAGCACGCCCGCGCACAAAACCGATCGCGCCCGGATCCACTGCAAACTTCCAGCTAAACTCCGGCTCGCTGTAGTGCGAACCCGGCAACACGAATAACCGTGATAACGCTTGCGCCGGTGTGTCGGCGATCAACTCCGGCGACCAGCGCAACTGCTGCAAACCGAAGTACGGTGTGTCGAGACATGGATCGTTTTCCGGGCTCGTCTCGATCGCTTTGAACTGGTCGATGCGCTCAGGTGGTCCCATGACCTGCACCCAACCGGAGTTGAAGCCCGGGTCGGCGCGATTGAGTTCGGAAAAACTATCGTCGCCATTCTCTTGTTCCCACAACGCTCCGGATTTTGGATCGAAGTCCATGCCGAAGCTGTTGCGCAGACCGTAGGCGAAAATCTTCTGAATGTTTGCGCCCACTTGTCCGGGTATCGAAGCGCCGGCGCTGAAGAACGGATTGTCGGTAGGCGTCGTACCGTCGGGATTCAAACGCAGAATGACACCGCTGAGGTGCGCATCGTCCGGTTCTGGACCACCGAACTGATCGTCCGGTTGTGCCGGGCCGGGACAGTTCGCGGTTGGACCACAGGGAAGATTCTGTAGTTGTCCGCGCCGGCCGTTGTCGCCGAAAAGAATGTAGAGTTTGCCGTCTGGTCCAAACCGCAGGACACCGCCGTCGTGATTGCCGCGTGCTGGTTGTTCTTCATCGCCCTGGTTCGGCGGCACTGGTGCGCCGTCGTTTTGAAACGCACGCAGCATGATCAGGTTGTGGTCGAAGGTGAGCATCGAGCCGTTCCAAACAAAGCGATCGACGCGATTGCCGAGCAAAGGCACTTGCAGGATCTCTTCTGTGTCGGCGGCAAACATGTTCGCGTCAAGGCACCTGGTCTCGTCCGGGAAGAAAGGATCCGCGGGCGCGCTGGTGCTGCGGCAGGTCCAGTAAAGATACACGCCGGGGTTACTCGGAAAACTCGGGTGCAAAGCGATGCCGAGCAGTCCACGCTCGGAAGCGAAGTTGACGCCGAGATCGAGCACCGTGCTATGGACTGCGCCGTTGACGATGCGTTTCACCTGACCGGTGTTCTTCTCGAGCACAAAGAAGTCATTGTTGCCGATGAACGCCATGCTGATCGGCGTCACCAGATCGGAAATCGTTGTTCGCACGCGCAAGTTCGGCACCAGCATCTCTGGACCAGCTTGCGCTGAGACATTATTAGCTGCATTTTCACCGAACGTTACTGACAACCCAATCAACAACAACGCAACACAGACGATTACACCCTTTCTCATGTTCTTCCTCCCACCGAAAGACATAGACACACGTCTACTTGAAGATGAGGGCTAGTTGGGGAACAGGTTTGTTTGTCTAAGCGGGTGTAGCTAACGTCGGGACACTTCTGACTAAGTCGGGAGACTAGCTCGGGATAATCGCGGAAGTCTGTCCGTTCTTTGTGTGGGGTCTGTGGCGAAGATCTTACGTCTGTTCGTCAGGATCTTTTTAGGCTTAGATCTTCTTAGTACTCCGCAAACGCTTCGTCGGGATAGCAGTAGAGCCAACGTTCCCCTGGTTCCGCAGATGCGATCACCGGATGGCCCGTCGCGTGCGCATGTTTCGTGGCGTGTCGATTAGGCGAACTGTCGCAACACAGCGTCGCGCCACACTGCTGGCACGTCCGCAAGTGCACCCACGTTGAACCAATCTTGATGCACTCTTCGCAGACGCGTTTCTTCGCGAGTTTGACTTCGTTAATGGCTTTAATATGAACGCACGCTTGTGGTGTCATAAACATTCCCCCCTGGATCTTTAACGACGGTAACTCTTAACCGTCCAATTGCGGCACAGTATCTCACTTTGTAACGCGAGAAACACACGGGCTCGTGCAAGAACCGCAAAAAACTACA
>DATNJO010000187.1:0-2274 GCA_035603895.1 Pyrinomonadaceae bacterium | reverse complement strand
TACAAAGGTATCCTGGACCATCACGTCCATCGACCACCCATCGGAAATAAAATGTTCCGTGGTTAACAGCAGCGTATGATCGTCCGGCCCGATCTGAACCAGAAGACTTCTCCAAAGCGGATCGTGCGACAGGTCATAGGGACGAAAGGTTTCTTGGGACATCAATCTTTGTGCTTCGTGCAGTCGCTCATCGGCGGGGAGGTGTTGCAGATCGATAAACGGCAACTTGACTGTCAAACTCGGCGCGATGACGTGAGTGAATTGGCCGTTTATTGACCTAAAGGTAGTGCGGAGGATCTCATGCCGGCCCGCCAAAGCATTAAGACTCTGTTCGAATGCCTCCTTGTTGAAAACGCCCTGTAAGCGAAAGCTTCTAATGATCGCTGACGCTTCAGTTTGAGGTTCCGGGAAAAACCTTCTTGTCTCATTTTCCTGAAAATAGGAAAGAGGTATTGGTATGTCTCTACTGACGCGCTCGATCGGCGGAAGCGAATCCGAGGTTTCTGCTTCGGATATTCCACGGAGACGTTTTTCAAGTAACGTCTGTTGCTCGGGAGTAAGCACTTTTCGTCGCGCCCGGAGTTTTGCGTGGCGTCGTGAAGAGGTGTCGTGCTCATTCATCCCAAGTCTCGATTGTTAACCTGTTCGTTGTGCGGTTTCATCCCCCAACTGCTCGATCTCTGCAACGAGAATCTCTTCGATGGTCAAAGCCAGCCCGGCAATCGTCGGCTCGTCGAACAGACTACGCAGCGGCAGGTTGATTGCAAATGCTCGCCGGATCTCGTGCACAAGTCGCGTTGCCAGCAAAGAGTGTCCACCTAACTCGAAGAAATTGTCGAGGACACCAACTCGATTGACTCCCAACACCTGCGCCCAGATCTCCGCCAGTCGCTCCTCAGCAGATGTTCTCGGCGCGACATACTTGTCTTCCGATTTTTCTTCTGTCTGATCGACGACGGGCAGTGCGTTCCGATCCAATTTGCCGTTAGGTGTGAGCGGCAAGGCATCCAGCACGACAAAGGATGAAGGGACCATGTATTCCGGCAGTTTCTTTCGCAAGTACGCTCGCAACTCGCTCGCTTTAGGTGCGGGCTCACTGGCGACGACCAGGTATGCTGAGAGTCGTTTATCGCCGAAGCCACTTTCTCGCGCCACTACTGCCGACTCGCGCACACCGGGATACTCGCTCAATACAGCCTCGATCTCCCCCATCTCGATGCGATGTCCGCGTACCTTTACCTGTTGATCCGTGCGCCCTGCAAATTCAATGGTTCCGTCGATCAAAAAGCGTCCAACGTCACCTGTGCGATACATGCGAGTCCCGGCCTGACCGCTATATGGATCGGGCAGGAATCGCTCGGCGGTCAGTCCCGGGCGAGTCAAATAACCGCGTACTACACCTTCGCCCCCGATATAGATTTCTCCTAATAGTCCAACCGGTTGCGGCTTAAGCATCTGGTCGAGAATATATATTTGCGTGTTTGCTAACGGCTTACCTAAAGGAATCGTATGCGATGCCTCTTTGACTTGATGGGTTGCCGACCAGATGGTGGTCTCCGTCGGACCATACATGTTGTGTATCTCACCACTAAACTGTTTTCTGAGTTCTTCAACCAGAAATGGTGGTAGAGCTTCGCCTCCCAACAATAATGTCTGGACCTGCGCCATGGCGCGCGCGGCTTCCTCGTCCATGGTGAGCATGCTTCCCATCGAAGGCGTACACTGAACATGCGTCACGTTGTGATTCTCAACGTGCATCGCAAATGAATACTCAGGCTCCGACGGATCATCCGAGAGAACCTGGTTACTACGCTTTCTCAGTTCGTTGAGATCGTGCAGACTCTCGAGCACTGCCTCGCGCTCGACGCCAAAATCTATCAGGCAAGCTACCTCATCTACGCCTATCTCTTTCAGTCGTTCGATCATGTCCAGGCACATTTCGGGTGTGCCCATCAAGCCGCTGTTGCCAAAGTAACGCTCGAAGGCATGTCTCAAAACCACTTGCATGTCGTCATCTGTGAAGTCACTCGCTCCAATTGTGACGCCCAGGGTTTTAGCGAGGTTCTTCATCAGATCCAGAGAGCTGGCGAGATAATTAGTAAACGGCTCGCGAACCTTCTCGCGTACTTCATCGAGGTCTGCCCCTACAAACGTGTGAAGCATCAAACTAACGTGGCCCGTTCCATCGTGTCCGGCTTCGCGCCAAGCATTCCTGTAGATGGCGATCTTCTCGCCCAACTCTTCGACGCTCTGGCCCAGCAGGTGAGTGAGCAG
>DATNJO010000186.1:0-4840 GCA_035603895.1 Pyrinomonadaceae bacterium | reverse complement strand
CATTGTTTCCAGTGCCATTCGGAAGTGGATTGGGAGCGACCGGGCGCACAACCGAAACACGGGAAGAAAGGCGCCGGAACGATCTTCATTGAAGACGGAATGGAGTGGCTCGTCGCGCCCAACATCACACCCGATCGCGAGACCGGCGCCGGTAATTGGACCGACGAGCAGTTTGCGCGCGCGATTCGTGAAGGCATCGGTCACGATGGCCGGCGGCTGTTTCCGATGATGCCCTATATGAACTTCCGCCAGATGACTGATGAGGACCTCGCGTCGGTAGTGGTCTATCTGCGTTCGATCGATCCGGTGCGCAACTTAGTGCCGAAGACGATGTTGCCTGAAGTTGTGAAAGGAAGTTTACCGCCGCACCAGCCGATTACCGAGCGAGTGACGGGGCCAAACATGTCGAATCCAGTGGAGCGTGGAAAGTATCTCGTGACGCTGGGAAACTGCATGTCGTGTCACACTCCGATGAACAAACAGGGCCAGCCGATGATGCAACTCGCGTTTGCCGGCGGTATGCGCTTCAAAGGACCGTGGGGTGAAGTCACGAGCGCGAACATCACACCGGATGCTTCGGGAATTTCCTATTACGATGAAGCGTTGTTTGTGAAGACGTTGCGCACGGGCCAGGTCGGCGCACGCAAACTCAATTCAGTCATGCCGTGGGGTTATTTTCGCAACATGACTGACGAGGATCTAAAGGCAATCTTCGCGTACCTGCGGACACTGACGCCGGTGCAACATCGGATCGACAACACGGAAGAGCCCACTATGTGTGAAGTGTGTCGTAGTCGACACGGTTTTGGTGATAAGAACCATTCAGAATAGTTTTTACCAGCCACAAAGAAGCACAAAAAGCACGAAGGTATTAGCAAGACGCTTTTGTGCTTCTTGTGCTTTTTTGTGGCAGTGGGTGAGGTACAATGCCAGCCAAACACGCAATCCGGGAGGCTGGCAAACATGGGCAATGTCACTGCGCTCACGGTCAATGGAAAGAAGTTGACCGTCAATGTTGACTCGCAGACGAGTTTGTTGAGCGTGCTGCGCAACGATCTCGATCTGACGGGAACGAAGTACGGTTGTGGAGAAGCGCAGTGTGGCGCGTGTACCGTGCTCGTGGACGGACAACAAACGCGCTCTTGTGTCACGCCTGTCGGAAGAGTCGCCAACAAGAAAATCACGACAATTGAAGGGCTCGAGAAGGACGGCCAACTTCATCCGGTGCAGGAGGCGTTCTTGAAAGCCGACGCGATGCAGTGTGGCTACTGCACGCCGGGCATGATCATGTCGAGCGTGGCGCTGCTCACTAAGAACGCGCGGCCGACGCGCGAAGAGATCGTGCGGCACATGGATCGAAACGTTTGCCGCTGCGGCACGTACCTTCGAATCGTCGCTGCGATTCAAATGGCGTCAGGTCAAAAGGGAGGCACGGAATGAACGACCTTCCGGAAGTCGAACGCTACGAACTCACTGAAGATCCGTTTTATAACTTCAAGTTCGATCGGCGCCAGTTTCTGAGAGTGTTCAGCACCGGCATCGTGCTGATGGTGCCGATGAACCATTTGCTCGCGCAGGAGGAACAGGGATTTGAACGTGAGGCGCCACAGGATGTTGGGGCATGGATACATGTCGATCAAGACGGATCGATCCTTGTTTACACGGGCAAGGTAGAGTTTGGACAGAACATTCGCACGTCGCTGGCGCAGGCTGTGGCGGAGGAGTTGCACGTACCGGTTTCAACGGTCCGGCTCGTAATGGGCGACACGGATCTCACGCCGTTCGACATGGGAACGTTTGGCAGCCGCACTACGCCGACGATGGCGCCGCAGTTGCGCAAAGCAGCGGCCGCTGCTCGTGAAATGTTGATTGCTTTGGCGGCGCAGCAGTGGCAGGTCGCGCCGGACACGGTGCGCATCGTCGATGCGCGATTTGTGAATCACGATCAGTCGAAGTCGATGACGCTCGCGGATGTTGCGAAAGGTCAGAAGCTGGTCAAGACGATCTCGCCTGACGTGAAGACCACGCCGGTCGATCAATGGACACTCGCGGGCAAATCGATTCCCAAGGTTGACGGACGCGATTTTGTCACGGGGCGGCACAAGTACACGTCTGACATGCGACGTGAAGGAATGCTGTACGGCGCTGTCGTGCGGCCGCCGAAGCTCAACGCGACGCTTGAACCACGAAACCCGGGTGGCTTCATCAATATTCCAGCGACTCACGTAGTCGAAGACGGAGACTTTCTTGGCGTTGCGTCATCGGACCCGCAGACTGCGGCTGCTGCTGCAAAGTCGGTCCCGGCGCGTTGGAAAACAACAGAACCACAGCCCGACAACGCGGCGCTGTTTGATTACTTCCGCAAGAATGCGCGCGAAGGACGCGGCCGTCCAGTTGGTTCCGTCGCCGACGGCTTCAAAACCGCGGACAAGACTCTCGAACAGACTTACACCGTCGCTTACATCGCACACGCACCACTGGAGCCGCGTGCCGCGATCGCCGAGTGGTCTAACGACAAACTAACCGTATGGACCGGCACACAACGTCCATTTGGCGTGAAGAACGAACTCGCCGAAGCACTGCACATCCCCGCGAATCGAATTCGCGTGATCGTGCCTGACACGGGTTCGGGTTACGGCGGCAAGCACAGCGGAGAGTGCGCAGTCGAAGCCGCGCGGCTGGCGATGGCGACGAAGAAGCCGGTGAAAGTTGTTTGGACGCGCGAAGAAGAATTCACCTGGGCCTACTTCCGCCCGGCCGGCGTGATCGACGTGAAGACGGGTGTGAAGAACGACGGCAAGATCACGGCGTGGGAGTTTCATAACTACAACTCCGGCTCGTCCGGCATTCAGGTCAAATACGACTTCCCGAATCAGAACATTCAGTTTCACGACACGAAGTCGCCGCTGCGGCAAGGTTCATATCGCGGACTCGCCGCGACTGCGAATCACTTTGCGCGCGAGGTCCATATTGATGAGCTCGCCGCACTCGTGAAGATGGATCCGGTCGAGTTTCGTCTGAAGAACATCAAGGACGAACGTTTGCGCGCAGTGTTGGAATCGGCGGTAACACGTTTCAATTGGCAGCGAAAGCCGGCTTCGGCAACGCGCGGCTTCGGCGTAGCGTGTGGTTTCGAAAAGGGTGGTTACATCGCCACGTGTGCTGAAGTGTCGATCGAACCGCGCACCGGCAAAGTGAAACTCGAACGAATCGTCGAGGCGTTTGAGTGTGGCGCGATCGTCAATCCGTTGCATCTAGAGAATCAGGTTGAAGGCGCGATCGTGCAGGCAATCGGTGGCGCGCTTTTCGAGTCGATTCAGTTTGCGAATGGAAGCATACTCAATCCGCGTTTTAAGAACTATCGCTTGCCGCGATTCAGCGATGTGCCGCCGATCGACGTGGTGCTGGTGAATCGCAAAGATCTTCCTTCGGCCGGCGCCGGCGAAACTCCGATCGTCGGTTTGGCTCCGGCGGTCAGCAATGCGATCTTCGCCGCGACCGGCAAACGCCTTCGTTCTCTTCCATTGACAGGATTACAGAATTAACAAGATTACCTGAGTGAAATCATGTAAGTCCTGAAATTCTGTCCCTACCCGGCCTGCCGACTGTGGTCGGTACGGTGCCCCTCTGTGGTCCGTAACAGTAGTTCAGGTGCCTCCTTTTCATAGTATCTCCGCGTTTTAAAGTGGGCTTAGAACCCAGAACGTTGAGTCGCCTTAAAGGCGGAGGATTATATGCAAGTCAATTTGCGGTACCTGTGTTTTGCTTTGCTGGCAGTTGCAGTTTCGTTCACTTCGATTCGGACGCAGGAGACTGAAGGAGAGGCGGACAAGACGCTCGCTCCCTACTTCCTGGTCCAGGGAGATCCGAGCGTCGATCAATTGCCGCTCAAAGACACCCGAGTCGATATTTCAGTTTCAGGTGTGATTGCCGACGTTAAAGTCCGGCAGATTTATCGTAACGAAGGCGCGCGGCCGATCAACGCGTCGTATGTTTTCCCGGCTTCGACGCGTGCGGCCGTTTACGCGATGCGCATGCAACTCGGTAACGAGATCATCGTCGCTAAGATCAAAGAGCGCGAACAAGCCAAGAAAGAATTTGAACAAGCGAAAGAGGAAGGGAAGAGCGCTTCGCTACTGGAGCAGCAGCGGCCAAACGTTTTTTCGATGAGTTTGGCCAACATCATGCCGCAGGAGCAGGTCGAGATCGAACTACGTTACACCGAACTGCTCATCCCAACCGATAACGTTTACGAATTCGTGTTTCCGACAGTTGTTGGACCACGCTACGCGTCACCGGAAAGCTCGAACAGCAAGACGGACGGCTTTGTCCAAACACCGTATCAGCGTCAGGGACAACAGCCAGCGAGCGAACTCCACATTACGACGCGGATCGCGGCCGGTTTGCCGATTTACGATGTCTCGTGCCCGTCGCACAAAGTGCTTCCGCAGTGGCAGAACAATGGCGTCGCGCAGTTGCAGCTTGACGACTCGGATCCGTTTCAAGGCAATCGCGACTTCATCGTGCGCTACCGGTTGGCGGGCGATCAGATCGCGTCGGGCCTGTTGCTCTTCCAGGGCGCGGACGAAAACTTCTTTCTCTACATGGCCCAACCGCCGCAGCGTGTCGCGACTGAAGCGATTCCGCCGCGCGAGTACATCTTCGTGGTAGACGTTTCGGGTTCGATGGAAGGCTTTCCTTTGAACACGTCCAAGCAACTGCTTCGCAATCTGATTGGGAAGTTGCAGCCTACGGATTTGTTCAACGTGGTTCTGTTTGCCGGTGATTCAACCTTGCTATCGCCAAAGTCGCTCGAGGCAACCCCCCAGAACATCGCGAA
>DATNJO010000185.1:0-3858 GCA_035603895.1 Pyrinomonadaceae bacterium | reverse complement strand
CGCGTAAAACGGCAGCACCGGAATCACGATCCCGAAGCCAACGAGATCGATGAACACGGTGGTGAAGATGATGATGAGCGGCGAGCGATTCAAACTACCGTCGTCCTCCGCTCAATCCTTTATCGATCGAAGCCTGTCCGCCACCCGCGATCAGCAACGCGATCGCCATCGCCAGCAGACTCATCGGATATTCATAACCACGTGTCGCCGCGAAGAATCCGCCGGGCCAATGTACGCCAATGATTGCCGTCAGCATCACGCAAGCGATGAAGAACGCGCCGACGCGCGTCAGAAATCCGAGTACGACGAGTATGCCGCCGACGAGCTCGGAGACCGCCGCGGCTGCGAGCCAAAACCACGCCGGACGCATAAAACCGAAAGGTGTGTTACCGGAGGTGAAAGAGTTGAAACCTGGACCACCAAAACTGCCGAGCACTTTTTGCGCGCCGTGCGCGAACATTACCGCGCCGAGTGCCAGGCGGATCGGCAGAGGGAACCACGTTGAGGAAGTGGCGATCAGTTTACGAAACATGACTGTGCCTTTTCATACGACCGAGTTTTTCCAGAGAGCCGCAAGATAGTAACAGAAGGCCATCCACAGATTACACAGAAGAATCTGTGGAATCTGTGGATTAAGCGGTTTTGCTGAGGGCTTGGTTCAATTGCGCGACAATCGCCTGTTTTGGTTGCGCGCCGACAATGCGATCGATCACGGCGCCGTTCTTGAAGATCAGCAACGTGGGTATGCTGCCGATTTGATAGCGTGAAGCCGTCTGCGGATTGTCGTCGACGTTGAGCTTGGCGACGCGATAGCGGCCGTTTGATTCCGCGGCGAGTTGGTCCACGATCGGGCCGACGATGCGGCACGGGCCGCACCACGGCGCCCAGAAATCCACGAGTGTGGGCGGTCCCGAAGCGTTGATGACTTCCTGTTGAAACGATGAATCGGTTAGTACGGTAGGTTTGCTGCCGGCGCCGTCACCCGCCTGCGCGTCGAGTTTAGTGCCGCAACGGCCACATTTTGCTTCACTGTTTTCAAGTTTAGTTTCATCCACCCGGTTCTTTGTTCCACACTTCGCACACGTTACTACTTTCATAACCACCTCTTGTTAATTCTGTAATCCTGTCAAAGGCTTTATTTGACTCGCTAGAAGTCGCAAAAGTTTTGCGAAATCTAGTAACATTCCCGTCATGCATAAGGGCCCACTTTTCCGCGGCGCATTGTCGACTCTCCTGTTTTTTCTTTTCACAAGTTTGGCATCCGCACAGGCGATATCGTCGGGTGCACCTGAGATCTCGTTCACGGTCGCGATGCCGCGCCCGCACACGCACCTGTTTGAAATCGACGTCGCGATCAAGCGTGGTCCAACGGTCGCCGTGCCCGCGACGGAACAACTCGTGATGCCGGTTTGGACGCCAGGCTCGTATCTGATACGCGAGTTTGAACGTCACGTGCAGGATTTCTCCGCGATCGACGCCGGCGGACAGGCGCTCAAATGGGAAAAGATCAATAAGAACACGTGGCGCATCACCACCGGCGGCGCGCGCGAGTGGCATGCGCGGTACCAGGTCTACGCTAACGAGCTTTCAGTGCGAACCAGCGAGCTAAACTCGAGTCACGCTTTCTGGAACAACGCGAATCTGCTGATGTATCTCGACGGGTTTCTCAAGAGTCCATCGACGGTTCGCGTGCTTACGCCTGACGTTTGGAAAGTCGCGACGGGACTGCCCGGCGTGGCTGGCCAACGCAACACGTTTCGCGCCGAGAACTTCGACGTGCTCTACGATTCGCCCTTCGAAGCGAGCAACTTCAAAACGCTCGTGTTTAATGTGAAAGGCGTTGCGCACCGCATCGTGATCGACGGTGAAGGCAATTACGATCCGGAACGCATGCGTCGCGACGTGCAGAAGATCGTCGAAACGCAAGTTGAATTAATGGGCGAGATTCCGTATCGCGACTACACGTTCATTCTTCATTTGCGCAACGACGCTGGCGGCGGACTCGAACATCTGAACTCAACCGCGCTCGGTTACCCGCGTTTCGGCTTTCGCATCAGGAGCGGCGATCGGGCCACTTCCGCCGCGCCCAATCCGTCCGATCGCTCCGAACCCGAGTACCGCAGTTTTCTTTCGCTTGTCTCGCACGAATTTTTTCACCTCTGGAACGTGAAGCGAATCCGTCCCGACGCGCTTGGACCATTCGATTACACGCAGGAGAACTACACGAAACTTCTGTGGGTCGCCGAAGGCATTACCGATTACTACGCCGACGTCACGCTGCGTCGCGCGGGACTGGTTACCGAAACCGAATTTCTCTCCGCGACCGCGCGCGCGATTCAAACGTTGCAGAACACGCCCGGACGGTTGGAACAGAGTGCCGAGGATTCGAGTTTCGATAGCTGGATCAAGTATTACCGGCCGGACGAGAATTCGATAAACTCACAGGTGTCGTACTACGAGAAGGGCGCGATTCTCGGACTGCTGCTCGATCTGGAAATTCGCAAACGAAGCAACGGTGCGAAGTCGCTCGACGACGTGATGCGTTATCTTTACACCGAGTTTTTCAAGAAGGAACGCAACTACACGCCCGCTGATTTTCAAAAGGCGACCGAACTGATGGCCGGTTCGAGTTTGGAAGAGTTTTTTGCAAAGTACGTTCGCAACACTGAAGAACTTGATTACAACTCGGCGCTGGCAGCGGCGGGTCTGCACCTCGACACGGGCGCCGCGATGACCGAAGCCGGTCAACCGCTCGCACGAGTCTTTTTCGGAGCGGACCTTACGCAGGACGAAGATCGATTGATAGTCCGGCGCGTGTATGCGGGTTCGCCCGCGTACGAACAGGGATTGAACGCGGGCGATCAGATCGTCGCAATGGACAACATGCGCGCGACGCGCGACTTCTTCAACGCGCGCATTGCGGAAAAGAAACCGGGCGATCTGATCAATTTAACGATCTTTCGCTTCGACGACATGAGTACGTTGCTGATCAAGTTAGGCGGGCGCACGGAAGGAACGTACCGCATTACAGCGTTGCCAACGCAAACCGAATCGCAGAAGCAGATTTATCGAGCGTGGTTGGGGCTGCGGGCATGACCGACATTAACTTTCGCATCGAAGATCGCGTCGCGCGAATCACGCTGGCACGCCCGCCGCTAAACGTTCTGCACATCGCGATGATGGGCGAGGTTTTGGCGGCGTTGAGCGAGTCGGCGCAGCGCGAGGTCGTGGCGATCGTATTCGATGCGGATAAGTCGTGCCGGGCGTTTAGCGCCGGAGTTGCGATCGAGGAACACGTCGAGGAAACGATCTATCAGATGCTCGACTCGTTCCACGCGATATTTCGGCAGCTCGAACAGATTGCTAAACCAACGATCGTGGTCGTCGATGGCGCCGCGCTCGGCGGCGGTTGCGAACTCGTCGCTGCGTGCGACATCGTTATCGCGTCGGATCGCGCGCGTTTTGGTCAACCGGAAATCAAGCTCGGCGTGTTTCCGCCGGTGGCCGCGGTTATCTTGCCGCTCGTAATTGGCGAGAAACGCGCACGCGAACTGATATTGACGGGTGAAATAATCGATGCGACTGAAGCGAGCCGGCTCGGGTTGTGCAACCACGTTGTGCCGTCGGCACATCTCGACGGTAAGTTGCTCGAGGTGCTGGCGAAACTACGCGAACTGTCGGGCACGTCGTTGCA
The DNA here is from genome assembly GCA_035603895.1 of Pyrinomonadaceae bacterium. Classification (GTDB taxonomy): domain Bacteria; phylum Acidobacteriota; class Blastocatellia; order Pyrinomonadales; family Pyrinomonadaceae; genus PSRF01. The sequence goes on along the minus strand of DATNJO010000185.1, from coordinate 164 downwards.
ATTCACACGGCAGGCGATCGATCTGGGCCGTGGCCGAACGCTCGATGCAGCGTTGACCGAGCAGGAAAACATTTACCTCCACGATTTGATGAAGACCGCGGATGCGAACGAAGGCATCAAAGCGTTCATGGAGAAACGCAAACCCGTTTGGCGCCACCGATGAG
>DATNJO010000184.1:0-8217 GCA_035603895.1 Pyrinomonadaceae bacterium | reverse complement strand
GGTTTGGCAAGATTACCGAAGCACCCGCCGGCGAATATCAACTGTAACAAAGGATTGAGAAACGACCCTGAGAGTCCGCCGAACCCCGGAATCGAACCTGGTGTTCCCTGCGTGAGGAAGGAAAACAGGATGCTGGTTCCGAAGGTCATAAAGAATTTACTTAGATTCTGCCAAAAACCGCCCTCTGCTGCGCTAACGCCGAGTGGTTTGATCAGAAGGCCAGCAGTAGCCATCGAAGAAATGCCGATGAAATTTCTCCGCGAGTGAACAAGTGTCAGGACTCTTTGCAATGAAGCGGTGTTAGTGCCCGTTACGTCCCAATGTTGTTGATCGAGGTAGGTAAGCGCTGTTTGCATAGGGTCACAACTTTGCAATTCGCGCTCTATCAACTCCGCAAGAAAATCCTCATTGCTTCGTGGCGTCATTGATTCAATCTCCTTTTGCGACTCCTCGTTAGAGGACTCAGTTAGATCCTTCCCAAATGAAAGAAAACTCTTGAGATTCAGCACCTCCGGTGGCGCGATTGTCTTTCATAAGCACAATTAACTCGTGTCGCACCGCTTCACTCTCCCAGAAGTTACTGTGTTCACTTATGAACCCCAGTACCTGGTCTTTACGTTCTCCAGGTGGCACCGTAAGAACGGTCGATCTTCCCCGTCCTTCAATAGGCCTGCCGCTTCTATCTCGTCGCGTTATTTGAGATTCATAAGTAGCGAGAATAAGTGCCCCGGCCTCTGATTCGTAGAACAACGGTTTAGGAAAGCTTTTGGAAAAGGAACTCAAGCTTTGGCTCATCTCTTTAGCAATAGCCCCGAATCGCCCGTCCAATTTGGGCAAGAAGTAATTCTGCTTTACTACCTCAAGGCTGACGGATGTCTTTGGTAGGTTATCTGGATTCCCCAATACGCGGCAGGCAAGAGTGCTAAGCACAAAGATTAACTGACCAGGGAGAATACACCGGTTCGAAGGTTCATTCTTATTAAGATAAATAACTCCGAAACTAAGTCTGGCTGCGTTGCCAATTAATCCAAGTAGTTTGGTAGGTTTCTGGTCGGGCGCAGAAATGTTACCCAGGTAATCCGTCAATCCCGAGAGGGTGCTAAGATTCGGTGAACTAACCCCTTGAAAGCCTGCTAGTGAAGCCAATTCTTCTTTCGGGAGAGGTGAAAACTGAATACAGTTTCCAAATGTTCGGAACATAGATCTTAAGGACGACCAGAGACTTCCCTCCGCCTCGATGACTCTGAATGGTTCGACTAGGAAGCCGGCTGCGGCCCTTGAGGAGATCAATAGAAATTGCCTCCTTGACGTAAGAAATGTTCACCCTCTTTTTAACAGAATGGTCATATGTAAGCTTTCAACTGAACATGTGAAATTAACAGCAAACGTTTCATCGGATTGTCCGGGAAAAAGAAAATCAGAAAATGAAGTCCTAACAGACGCCGTTGTCATCCACATTTGCGTGGTGATTCTGGAGGTTGCGTCTACAGATTAGCGTATTGCCGACTGTCACGCGGATTAAGCTTATCGAAATGCCCAACAATTGATCGCGATGAGAGGGTCATGAAATCGGTGCCTGTTGATAAAGGCCGAAAACGAGCTTCTGAGAATCCTTAAGTCGAGGCCTGAGAACGGCGCAATCTAATCACTATTTTAATCAATGTCAATGATTTTCTGTGATTTTGTCGTGACTGGATAAAACAGCCCTCTGCGAAACCAAATAGAAAAGCCCTCTAGGATGTGGCACCGAAAGGGTGGGCAGATGGAGGGACATTTGAAGCTGAGCGCGAAGGACCGCGAGCACCTGAAGGTCTTCGAAAGAGTGAAGCGGGGTGAGTTGCAGCAGAACGAAGCAGTCGCAGGTGTGTCAGCTCGAGTATCGCTATCTGCGGCGGTTGTACAAACGCTATTGCGAGCAAGGCGATCGCTGCTCAGTGCATCAAGGACGTGGGCGGCCGTCGAACCGAGCGCACTCAGCCGAGTTCAAACCCGACGGTGTTAGCCCGCTATCAGGAAAGGTATTTTGATTTTGGTCCCCCTCTGGCAGTGGAGAAGTTGGCGCTCGAAGGTCACGTGCTGGACCATGAGACTAAGCGGTTGGTTAATCAAAGCCGGCCTGTGGCAGAAGAGGCGCAAGCGCGGCAAACATCGCAGGTTGGCGGGAGCGCCGGGCGCACTTTGGTGAGTTAGTGCACGCTTTGGAGAGGAGGGCTCATAAATCTGATCCGCTACAGTCGCACTCACAATCTTGTGGCAATGATCATTAGAATTACCGATGGCCCTTTAGAGTATTCCTAACGTCGTCCGAACCTACAGTGTCACGTTTTCGGAAAACCAACTGTCGGCTCGCCGGAATTATGAGCGACGCCGAACGCAAGCATTCCCATTGTCCGTAAAAGCTTGAGAATTGAAATCAGTGTTCTTCGCTTTCCTTGAGCTTTTCATAAAACCGCGACTTACTGAGTCCTGAGAGCTTGATAGCTACGTCTCTATTACCTTTTGCGTGCGCCAGTATCGCACGGAAGTACGATGCTTGAGCGTGCTTTTGTACATCGCGCCAAGTATCCGAACTCGGATCAAACTCAATGCTGTTCTTGAGCCCTACCAAGTGCAGTCGCCGTGCTGCGTCCTGCAGCATGATGGAACTAATCAAACCATCCTTGTCTGCATACGCCGCTGCTCTTCTTACAGCAGAGCGCAGCTCGCGTACGTTACCTGGCCAGTTGTGGCGAAATAATCCATCGACCGCGCCCCGAGGTATTTCCAATTGACAGTCATACTCCTGCTCATAATCTGTCACAAATGTTTCAACCAAGAGTGGGATGTCTGCCTTACGCTCGCGCAACGGCGGCGATTGGAGAGTAAATCCACGCACGCGCTCCAATAAATCCGGTCTAAATCTTCCGGCTCGACTGTCTTCTTCTAAGTCATGGTTGGTCGCCAACAGGATTCGGGCTTCAATATTCTCCCATCGATTTCCGCCGACTCGACGAACCTTCTTTTCCTCTAAGACTCGCAGAAGTTTCGCCTGCGCATGCAAGTCAAGATCGCCGATCTCGTCCAGGAGAATGGTTCCTTCGCCTGCCTCGATGATCAACCCTTTCCGCGTTTGGACTGCTCCTGTGAAAGCACCTCTTTCATGACCAAAGAGTTCGCTGGCAAGAAGCTCAGGGCTGAGTTCAGCACAGTTGATAGCCAAACAGTCATTGGGTCTACCGCTTCGATTGTGAACTTCTTTGGCAATCAATTCTTTCCCCGTTCCTGTCTCTCCTAGAATCAAAAGGGGCTCATCTAGTGGAGCCAAGATTTCGAGTTGCCGAAACAGCTCCCGCATCGGTTGCGTTGCGCCGTATAAGAGGCCGCAATTGCGCGGTTGAATATCCCCATCAAGAACCATCTGGGCCAAGATGCGCTCCGCTATTTGGGCCACTGTTCTTGCCACCGGACTAATTATGTCATCAGCCCCCATTTCCATAATGGCGTCACGGTTAGCCGGAAACGGCATACAGAGGGTGAGCCGCACTCCATTACCGAGCATGCTTCGAACGCGATTTGTGAGCTCTCCGCTAGCTATGAGATCTTTATCTTCTAAAATAAGGAAGAAGGAATCTGATCTATTGAACGCCTGCTCATGGAAGTTCCCGTCAAGTCTGATTATGCCTGTATCGGCACCATGGTGCCGGAGCTGGTTGCGTATCTCTTCCAGCGGCACAGATTCGGGCGCTAATAATGTGTTTGACATCATTGAGCGTCAGCCTTTGCTCCTAATTCGATCTGGACGTATGCATAACGGTGCGGCTTTCTTTCTCGCGTCGCAACCCTCAATCAACGGGTGATGGTTGACTTGTGGTATCTCCGCTCGGTTCGAACCGCATTACGATCCGATGACCGATGTTGCCGCGAAGTTCATCGGTCTTATCTTCTAACCAGCCGCCATACTTTTCCTCAATGAGGATCTTAGCTAAATACAATGGTAGATACACACCCGGGCCGGACAGTTTCGTATCGAAGGGACGATTCAAGGAAACCGAAAATGGCAAAAACAGTTGTTCACGCAATCTTTGTGGCAGTCGGTTGCTAAGATCCTCAAAGGTTGCCTGCGGGTAGCCGTCGACAGTAGTACACCGAACGGTGATTTCGGCATGAACATCTGGACGGGTTTCTCTTTTTCGTTGAGCAAGCCACTGCAATACACGAGTGACAGCAATGTAGATATCGTCTGGCCGAGCTCTAACTTTGCAGGAGCCTTCAATATTGAATTTGATGCCCTGGAGATCCATCAGCTGTTTCAAATCTATAAGAGCCCTCTCCACTACGTCCTTAAGTTCAAAAGGCGGACCGTAATCTTGAGTTGTGCCACTGAGTGCAACATTGGTTAGAATCGTACCAGTGTCCCATAGGTCACCTGACATCGTAATCAACTTCTGATGGGTATTACTGCCTTCGATCAGCTGCCCCGTCATAATGCCCTCATCGATGATTCGTTGTTGTTCTTCCCCAAGAGACAAACAGAGGTGCGATGTACTCTTGAGCATCGTTGCTCTTTTCTGAGAATCCAAGTGGATCAAAATTCGAAAAAAGTGCTCAACGATCGTAGATCTAACATACTGTGAAAGCACTGCGGCGAGTTTCCCGGTTTCTTCTGCAAATTTTGCTTCTCCGGATCGTGGCTCGAATAGCCCAAGAGATAGTCTAAAGTTTTGAACGTTCGCGAGTGGGATAAAGGTCGAGCCTGGCAGTCTTTCATAGATCTTGACCTCGTTCGAACTGGTTGGCTTTGGCCAATATTTCACCTCCTGCCTGGATACTTCATACGGTGAGGCAAAGTTTGATATGCCGTGGGCCATCGCTTGGAGCGACGTGTATACAGAGTCGTATCCTGTCGGCAGGTCAGTATTGGTTGCACAGTTTTGCGTTCCAGTTTCGTCGGTGAGCAATATTGCGTAGGGCGTGCCTAAACACGAGTCGAGTTCGTTAGAAAGTACATCCAAGCAGAATTTTCTGATCCCTGCGGAAAGACTCTTGGTTGAGTTAGAAATCGAGCTCAGGCTCTGGTCGAGTTGTGGCCGATCCAGCCTCAACGCGCGCTTCAATGAAAGGGCGCGCACATGACGAATCAGATCGCCACGAGTGGTTTCCGTCTTATTAAGGTAAGCCGCAGCCCCTAAGCGTAAGGCGAGTTTGTAGTAATTTACTTCGGCGAAGGCCGAATGAACCAAGAACTCCGGTGGGTAGCCTGGATGTTCATGTTGTAGCTCGATGCCAATATCTGTTCCGGTCGTATTCGGTTCAACAGGATCCTCCAGCCTCATATCTAACACCATCACATCAATATCGTCTGCAAGGATTCCAACTACCTCACGGGCCTCAGCAGCAGTCGCAGCACTGCCGACCTTGAAGTTTCTACGCTCAAGGTCTAACTGAAGGCTAAGTCGCTGCGCCTCATTATCCTCGACAATGACCACTGTTTTACGTCGCATTAGTGTCTTCCTCTCTCGGAAACACATCCCTCTGTTGAAGGAGGCTTCAACAAATTGAGTACGTCATTTCGGATTCGCCTTAGGCAATCGGATTGTGAATCGAGTTTCGGGGCATGAATCGTCAATCGAAATGCTCCCGCCGTTTTCTTGGAGCGCCCTTGCAACAAAGTAAAGTCCCCAACCGTTATGTCCTGCTTTGCCGGACGCTCCAAATCGGAAGAGCGTCGCTCGAAGCGCAGAAGGGATGACCGGCCCACTGTTCGTGACGTGGCAAAGGATGTATTGTTGTTCCTCCTCTGACTCGATCTTAATTGTCCCGTGCGACTTGATGGCATCCTTTGCATTGCCGATCAAGTTAGCGAGAGCAAAAGACGCTACATGAAAAGGCACGTCGGCTTCAACGTTGGGCGAAATGTCGATTTTCGTTTCAATTTCCCTCTGTAGTAGGGAAACCTGAAAGAGTTTCACGGCTTGTTCTGCTGCATCAGCGACTGAACATGGTCGACGCCCTTCCATCTTCGTAACGCCTTTGAAAGCCTCGGTCAATTCCTTCATTTGAAGGGCAGACCTTTTCATTGTGCTCAACAGTCGTGTATCGCTTGCGTCCAGGTTGATCCCCTTATCTTCAAGAGCTTCTTCAAGGGACTCTGTTGCGGAGAGTTGATCTTTGATCATGTTAACGAGTTGATGCATTAATGTGCCAGTCGTTATCGCTATGGTCATCAGACCCTGATCCTGGGCTGCTATGAGTCTTTCGGAATCGATCTTCTGACGCGTTTGAATGCTATCCAGAGCCACGTCCGCTACGTATGCTAAATCAGACAGAAACATCTTCCATGGCGACTGAAAGTCAAGCTCATGCCCGAACCCAAGGCGTGCAACGCCAAGCCAGAGTTGATGTTTTGATCTAGGTAGCTCCAATCGCACAATATGTTGCGCGGAAAATCTGCTTTCACCGACGACGAAACTGCTCATCGATTCCTTGGACATCGGGGTCCTGAGTTCCTCACAGATACTCGAAGCGTCACGAACGCCTTCCTCTGGACCCATCCATTCTTCGCTGGTGACGTTTTCGACTGCTACCCAGAGTAGGCCAGCCTTTCTTGTCGCTCGCGCGATAATGTCAAACCATCTTTCCTTCGATAAACCCTCCCTACTGAATTCGACCCCAAGATCTTTCATGATCAAACTGAAAAAACTACGGACTAACTCCAAAACTCCCTCTGTAACCAAAGATGCCACCATCCTTCGGTTTAAGTAGTATGCGGCGAGAGTGGGCCGTGAAAAATCATCTCTCTCCGACGGAACAGCTAACATTAGACTGCCCAAACGTGAGTACTCTCCCTTCCCCTTCCTAACCAGCATTTGGCTCTGCTCAAGTTTCACATGAGAATTGGTGAGCAACAGATTTGACTGTCCACCATCGTTCTCTTTTTTTATTAGTTGCTCCAGAGGAAGGCGAAGAGCAGGGTTGCCTCTTGGATAAACGTGCTCTATCAGTAGGAATCCCATATCAATGACCATTCCGGTCGCCAGCGGAGCTAACACATCATGAAGGACGCCAATCATTCTTTCCGTAGCCATCTCAAGGGTGTCTTCTGGATGATCGACTTGAAGACGAGTAAGGCGAAACCCTATCTGATCTACTGCTGCGAGCGAACGAAAGTCCTGCACTGATGGACCAATCAGTTGAGCCATCAATCGTAGCTTTTGCCGCGTTGTGTGATGGAGGCTTCCATATCCTTGGAGGTCAGCTCGCAAAACTCCAATGACCCCTCCTTGAAATGTGACTGGGACTGCCAGTGAAATGCCAGAAGGCCAGTCAGCCGAAACGATGTTGCGGGGGACCTTTATTCCCTTATCAGGCGTAATCACTATCTCCTCCCCCTTTACATTCATTATTTCCATGAGCAACGGATCATCACTGATCGTGAGGGCCTCTGTCGCTCTGCTCAGGGGAGTCGCCTTTGATGGCCAACTGAACGAAACGGCACGCTCGCTTCGGCTTTGGCTGTCTTCATGGCCTGGGAGTCTAATAAAGAGCGATACGTTGTCAGCGCCGAGACTCTCTGCGATCGCCCGAACGATGCCATCAGAAGAGAGGTAGTCTTTCCTTCTGCTAGTTGTTTCATTTAATGTTCGGCGAAAATCATTTATCGAAATGATAAAGAGGAGGTACAAGAGAAATGATGGCACAAACAGACCGTATCTAAGTGGCAACAAGACTGCATAAACAGCGCTATCCAAAAACTCCAAAGGCGTTACGTTTCTGCCAGTTCGATAATTCGAACGGACGACAAATTCATCCACTTTGATTCCAATCGTTCTCCCCATCCATGAGAAGAAAGGCGAGTTCGCTCGAGGGTTATATGCTGAATAGGCGATTATTGGATTAGTTGCATAGGCAAGTTGCCCGGCGCCGTAAGAGAGCGCAACCGCAAGAGCAAACATTGCCAAGACTCCTCGTCGTCGAACGTTAAAGTTGATGGCAGTGGCGTAACCGAACGCTGTGAGACAATAAACCGAGAAAATGGCGTCGGGGAACCGCGCCCAAAACAAGACAACTGTTCCATCGAAAACCGCCAACAGAGATAGCGAAGCGAAGGCCCACGCCCAACGGGGTAAAGCCCCGCCAAATTCAGCAAACGCATTCTTGAATTTCGTCGTGAACGCACTAGCGTTTGAGCCTTCACCTTGGGGTGGAAGAATGCTATTGCCTCGGTCTAGAAGCACTCTC
>DATNJO010000183.1:0-4836 GCA_035603895.1 Pyrinomonadaceae bacterium | reverse complement strand
ACGTGGCGGCGATTCGCCATCATCAACCAGTTGGACCATATTTCCTGGGTGGCTGGTCGATGGGCGGATTAATCGCCTTCGAAATGGCCCGGCTACTGCAACAGCAGCAACAGCAGATCGCGATGCTCGCGCTCATCGACGCGTACCCGCCGGACGAGGAAGCGAGGGAATTCAACTGGGCAGTCTTACTATCGATATTTGCTTTCGATCTGGGACTGACTTACGAAAAAGTCGGCACACCGGAAGAAATGGCGAAGCTGCCGCAGATGGCCCAGCTTCGACGAGTTTGGGTCGAGGCCAAGCGCGCGGGCGTCGTGCCCTCCGACATGACCCTGATCGAATTTCGCAAACTGTTCGACACTTTCAAGATCAACGTCGACATCCTGCGCCGTTATCGGCCGGGAGAATATCAGGGCCGCATCACGTTTTTCTGCCCCGAGGATGACGTCGACCAGTTCCTGTTTCGCCAGGACACGCAATACAAGGAATGGAGATCGCAAAACCTCACCGTCGATACTCTCGTTAAAGGCTGGGAGGGCCTGGCGACGGAGGGTATTGACGTGCACGTCATACCTGGCGATCACTTCTCAATCATTCGCGAGCCACACGTCCAGGTTCTCGGTGCACAGCTAAGCAAGTGTATCGACGAAGCGGTCCGTGCACTCGGCAATGGCTCCCACTGACAACACCTCAAGTCCCCATCGTTAACTACAAAGGATTTTGCATGAATAACTTCGGTCAGACGTCGCTCGCTATTGCGCCGGCACCAGATGAGACTACCACCGCGCGCGAATCAACGACGCCGTTCGCGTTAACCTGGCCCGGCACTCTCTGGCCGCCAGACGAAACAAAACGTTTGGTCGAGCTCTATGTGGCGCGGCCTTTGTTTGACGACTCTGCCGAATGGCTCATTCGAGATAACCCATACTGCCGGCCAATCGATAGAGAAAGCATTCAACAATTCGATTTCAGTCGAGCCTTGAGTAAGTCGGAAGCTCTCGGCGCCAGCGCACTCGCTGCGCACCGCATGCTGCTAAACATCTATGAGACCGATCTGATTTTTCTGCCGGAGAAGAATTTCGCAGCCAGGAAAAACGACTTCGCGAGCTTCTACTCCAACGACAACAAGTTGCTGGGCGAATTGATTCGTCCGGCACTCGAAGCGCACGTGTTCGATTTCCTTGAGCACGAGATCAACATCAGCGGTAAGTGGACGCTCGAAGCCGTCAAAACTTACTTGCAGGAGCTGGTCGCGAAGCACGAGCAGTCCGAACTCGAGCTGTGTACGGCGATCGTTTCCTCAGCCGATCCCGTGCGCGCCGGCCGTTCGTTGTTGGTCCAATTGGCTTGTGATTTTCTCTCCGAAGCGTCCGCTTCCGCGCGCAACATCCTCGGCAAATACGGCGAGATCCAGTCAGAGTTCTTCAAGATCGTTATCGACGACTACGGCTACGGAGTTCATCCGGCTAAACACAGCACGTTGTACGAGAACACCCTCGCAACGGCTGAACTGATCTCCGAAGTGCACGCTTACTGGAAGTTCTATCTATCATCAACACTCGCGCTCGCTAATTACTATCACTACGTTTCCCGCGATCACAGCAAGTATTTCCGGGCGATCGGCGCCATTGCGGTTGCCGAGTCGATGTTCTCGCATACGTGCCGCAAAGTGTCGCAGATGCTGCGCACGGTTTTTGGGAAGAACGTCGATACTTATTACTTCGACGAACATTTCCATATTGACGCGCATCATGGGCGCATGGCGTTCGAGCACGTCGTGGCGCCCGCGATTGAGCGTTACGGCAACGGTGTGATTCCTGACATTGTTCGGGGGATGGAAGAACTGCAACTGCTCACGGCGATTGCCGATGAAGACTTCATAGCCCAAGTGTCATTCTGCGATACGGTGGCGGATTTGAAAGCGGCGGCTCAAAAAATTCAGGCGCGTATTGTTGACGGAAGTTTACAGCAGTCAGCAGTGACCCACTTGGGTACTAGCAACCAGCCATTCATTACGCGTGTCAGCAATCACGACCAGCTTTTCGCAGTACAATCGGGCACGATCGATCTGGTTCTTGGGCCGGATCAGACAGTGCGGTTGGATCGCGGTGACGTCATGATCGTGCCGCGCCAACGCCTGCATGGAACAGCGATCGTTTCTGAAGAGAGTCAATACCGCGTTTACGAATTCGAGGATTACCGATCGTGCTTGTCGTAACGTTTGATCCAGAAGCATTCAACTTCATCGCCGCCGGAGAGAATTCATATTTTCTTCTTCGGCTCCCGGACGGGAGTCTGGTCCTGTACAACGACTCCTGCGATCACCGTGGTGGACCATTGCATCTCGGACACTGGGACGCCGCCGCGCAGTGTGTCGTGTGTCCCTGGCACGCGACGAAGTATTCCGCGAAGGTGTTGCGAAATCGCGGGACACCGTTGATTGAGCGATTGGGCCGTGTGACAGTCGTGCTTGATACGCCGTCGTCAACCCAAATTCAGTTAGTCAAGAAAACCATCCTTGCTCAGCCCCACTCTTGCTGAGCCGGAACCTGCCTTGCATCCCACATTAGTCACAGTAGTTGCTGAACCTTCCGGCATCGAAACGGCTGACGCCCAGCCGGACCGCGAGACGGTGGCAGATTTGTTGGTGCGCGGTGAAACACACCTCGACAACAAACAGTTTGCCGATGCGCTCGACTGTTTTGAGCTGGCGCTATGTCTTGAACCGGAAAACGCGAAAGCGCTGTGGGGCCTAAATCAGGCTCAATGCCAGATCGTTCCACGCTGGCATTTCGAAATGCTCAACGACGAGCCTCGCAACTACGCTTTCGAACGCGCCCTCGCCAATGCCGTCACCGAAGACACAATCGTTCTCGACATCGGTTCCGGAACCGGTTTGCTTGCGATGATGGCCGCACGCGCCGGCGCAAAAGAGACGATCACGTGTGAGATGGTGGCGCCGTTGGCTGCATTGGCCCGGGAGACTATCAAGCTAAACGGTTTGGCTGGCCGGATCGTCTCGCTGAACCAAAAATCAACTTCATTGGTTGTTGGTAAGCAGATGTCGTGCAAAGCGAATCTGCTCGTCACTGAGACGGTTAATTGCGCCTTACTCGGCGAGGGAATTGTTTCTTCCATCGCCCACGCCAAAGCGAATCTGTTAACTGAAGACGCGCAGATCATACCGTGCGGTGCGACAGTTTATGGCATGGTGGTCGAGAGCCCTCGCCTGCGTGGTTTCAACTCGGTTCAGATTGCTTCCGGCTTCGACGTCAGCCTTATCAATCGGTTTGCAACCGACGGATATTATCCCGTGCGTGTCGCGGCCTTTGACTACACGTCGCTGACCGATCCGTTCGAAGTGTTTCACTTTAACTTTGCGAACGGCACGATCGTTCCCGAGCGAAAGACAATTAGGGTTCCCGGAAAGCGAGACGGTATGGGCCAGTGCATCATTTTCTGGTTCGATATGCAGCTCGATCAAACAATCTCGATCTCCAACGAGCCCGGCTCAATCGGTCATTGGGAGCAAGCGGTTCAGTGTTTGGAGAAAGACGTTCGGATACACGCCGGCGAAACGATCGCGATCGAAGCCGAGCATGATTGCGGCACTATTTCGTTTAAGCTGCTACAGTTTTCTGATTAGAGACAACCAGACGTTTTCCAGACAGTTCCACACCTCAAATGGCGCCGACCTTGGCGCCTTTTTTTGTTGATGTCTCCGCTTGGCCACGCTGTGTATTGGCGTAAAAGAGAAGGCACTTGGACTTCTATAAAGCTGACTGGTTCTCCGAACGTGGGCGGACTCGCGTGTGCACCAGCGTGCGTGGAATCGTCATCTGATACAACTTCTCTTGGTACGAGCATCGTTTTCGTCGCAGCAAAGGTGATATAAAAGAATTTCTCACGCAGTTTTCGCGCTTTTAGACGGGGTCTGGTTGCACTTTGAGCTATTGAATATTTAGATTTCGGCTACATTAATAGTGCTCTGACTCGCTCCGCCATACGGCGAGTTGTGCCGCTACCTTTTCAGCCCGGGGATCGTTGATTTGCTTTCGGATCTGAAGGGATTGTTCGGCATGGTAGATAGCTTTGGCGCGTTTGCCGAGTCGGGCCAGCGCCAAACTCATATTCCACAGCGTATCGCCTTCGCCTCTGCGGTCACTCATCTCCCGAACAATAATCAACTGTTGTTCGAAGTGCTGGATGGCCCACTGCATTTCGCCCAGTCCTATATAGGCAATACCTAAGCTGCCCAATGCATTACCTTCGCCTCTGTGATCGCCAATCTCACGCGCAATATTTAACCGTTGTTCAACAAATTGAATGGCTCTTTGGGTGTCGCCGAGTTGTGTGTACACGGTGCCCAAATTACCCAATGCATTGCCTTCACCTCTGCGGTCACCGACCTCGCGAGCAAGGGTCAACTGTTGCTCAAAGAGTGTGATGGCCTGATCCGTTTCACCCAGATTTCTATAGGCAACCCCGAGGTTACCCAGTGCAATGGCTTCGCCTCTCTGATCACCAAGCTCCCGATCAATGAGCAAGGCTTGCTCCTGAAATTGCATGGCTCGATGGGGTTCACCGAGTCGTGTATACGCAAGGCCGAGGTTACCGAGTGCATTGCCTTCGCCTCTACGGTCACCTATAGCACGCGCCATGGCCAGATGTTCTTCGTGGAATTGTATGGCCCGTTGAGTGTCGCCGAGGTCTTCATAAGCAATTCCCAAGTTGCCCATCGTGTTGGCCTCAAACGCTCGATCCTGCAATCGTCGAGCGGAGGCTAGAGCGATTTCCAACCAACGAATCCACTCACGAGTATGCAGCCGAAGCTCA
>DATNJO010000182.1:0-4758 GCA_035603895.1 Pyrinomonadaceae bacterium | reverse complement strand
GTCCGCAACCGCCGGCGTAAGCACACGCCAAGCCCGTTCCGCTCCACAGATCGTTGCGTCGCTCGGATGGAAAGGCTTCGATCGCCTTCACAACCGCTACGACATCCGCACCTTTCACAAACCAGATGCTGCGTCCGAGACCCTGATCGAAGACGCGTCGTTCATAGCCTTCGAGACGATTTGGAATCGCGCGTTGTTCGACGTATCGAGGCCAATTGAAATAGCCTTCGTGAAAACCGTAACCATCAACGACGAGCCAACGCAGCAGCGGATCGAGTCTCGCCAAGTGTGGCGTCACATCTCGCCGCAAACGTGCGAGCGCCCAACCCAATCCGACGTGCATCATGTAGATGTGACGTTCCGCGAAATTTTCGGTGAAACTGCGCCAGCGATCTCTGCGCCACGGGGTGAAGCAATCAAGCAACGCGAGTCCCATCGCAGCGCCTTCGAATGCGAATCCTCGTAACTCAATTTCGACGACCGATAGACGTCGTGCAAGTGAGACAAACTCTGACTCTTCCAGCGCAGCGTGATAACCACTCAGAAACGTGACGCCGATTTGCTCGAGACGCAGGCGGGCTTCGTCTTCGCCAGCGAGGAAGCCGCGTTTAGCAAAGCTTGCCTCAGCCGGTGAAAGCCCCAGGAAGCGTCGACGCGCTTGCCCGAGTAACGAAACTCTGTTCACTACTGTCGTCTCACGAATTTGCATACTTATTCACCCGCGTATGAAGCACGACGCAAATCAAACGAGCATCGTTCATCGCCATTAACCGTCGGGAGTTGTCAGGGCCTGGGCTAGACGATTGGCAGAGAGGAATTCCAAATTCTGGCGGCGGAGGTCGGGTAACGCCGCCTGTCCGATCGTCTGTATTGAGTGTGCGGAAAGTAGTATGAGCTTCGGTCGCAGAAACTGGCGTGGCAATTTTGGAAGAAGTACTTCAGCAAGATTGAACAAGTAAAGAAACTCGAAGACGTGCTGAAATCCTCAGCGCCGAAAGACTACGGAGGTGAACGCAAAGCATGGCCGCAACGGATTTTCGATCCGAAGCTCAAGCCACTCCGTTGAGTTCGGACAAAAGTATTTTTGAGGAGGAAAAAGATCGATGAAAGAAATCACACGGAGGCTTTACACAAAACCGGTCGTGCTCGGCATGGCGTTTCTTGTGGGAGTCGCGCTGGTGGTTGCCTTGTTCGTCACACAGAAGAGTACGGCGGCGCCGGGCGCGTTTCCAGTCATTTCAGGAAACGACGAATTCGAAACTGCTGGCGACGGCGAGACCTTCCATGACTTTCATGGCAAACCCATACCGCAGGACTTCTTCGGGCAGGGTTCCAACGCATATAACCAGCTCGTACAGCTCGTAGGCGTACCTTTGGGACCAGGGAGCAATGTCGACACAGTCATCTGGCGTCAACAAACGGTCCAATCTGCGGGTGGTAGTACGCCGCTCCAAATGACTGGGCTTTCTCTAAAAGCCATCACCCCGCTCACCATCACCTTTTATAACGGCACGGCCCCGCAGCAATGGAACATGACTGTGGGCCTGTCGTCGTACAAGGCTTCGACCGGGTCGATGACAATCAACACCAGTACCTTTGACTCAACGCTAAAGGTTTGGCCGAAATTCACATTCACGCGCGTAGGCGGTGGTGGTGGACCAATCGTGCTCGACACTGGCGCTCCGGGCGGCCCCGGCCTTACGGCGAACTCAGCAATCGCCCCAAGTGAGGGGGTCGTGATTTTTGAGCCCGCACCGGCTCCCACGGTTGCACCCGCGCCGTGCGCTGTGATCGACGCCTTCGAAGGAACTACCAAAGCGGGAGGTTCGTTCAATTCTGCCGCAGTGGCAGCCAGTTCCTGCCCCCCGATCACGTTGAGCGCAGTCAACCAACCGTGGAATAACTGCCCTGGCTTCTGCATCCCCGTGCCGATCACCGAGGAAGAGCGGTGGGCGCGTCATAGACCGGGACCAAGAGGAACCATACAAACCGTAAAGGGCGGCGCAGTCGCCGAGTAACTCACCTCAACGGGAGCCGGCATCGCTAAGTTCTTGAGGCGCTGCCGGATCGCTCGATCTACTTGCATTCCTCCCGAACGCCCGGCAACTGACCTCACCCGCGACTCCGATTTCTGGAGCCGCGGGTGAGGATTTACACCCTTCACGCACAGTAATAGAATCTCGGGCCCTTATGACAGAAGTAATCCACTCTCATAAATCGTGCGGCTCGGGATGGGGTCTGCGATGTGCAGCCGTCGCGTGGCTCGTGTTGTTGAGCGGCGCGGTCAATTCCGCGGAGTCACTTCAGGAAAACGGAGCCTCTCCTGCGCAGGAGCAGGCGAGCGCTTATCCTGTCGTCGTTGGTCAGCCGGTGTCGCGCGAAATGCGCGGGGGCGAAGAGCACAAGTATCAAGTAACGCTCAACGCCGGTCAGCACGCGCGCGTTGCAGTAGAACAAAAAGGAATCGATGTGGTCTTGACGTTTGCAGGAGCGGATGACAAACCGCTCTTCGAAGTCGACAACAATCTCAGTGGCACGCGAGGCACGGAAGTCGTTTCGCTGGTGGCGGACGTCAACAGTACTTACGTTTTCAATGTGCGCTCGCTGGAGAAAAATGCATCGGCTGGACGATACGAGTTGCGGATCGAGGATCTGAGAACCGCGACCGATGCAGATCGCAAACGCGTTGCCGCCGAGCGTTCCTACTTCACCGCCGCAAAACTACAAAGCCAAAGAACAGGTGAATCACGGCGCAAGGCCCTCGAGCAGTACGGCGAAACGTTGCGCCTGATGCGGGAAGCGGGCGATCGCCGTGGTGAAGCGATGACGCTCACCAACATGGCGACTATCTACAACGTTTTTTCCGAGCAACAAAAGGCGCGCGATCACGTTAACCAGGCACTCACTGTCTGGCATGACGTTGGCGATCGTCATTTAGAAGCCCTGACGGTTTTAACCAGCGCGAAGTTTTACTACACGGTCGGTGAGCCGCAGAAGTCGCTTGACGATTGCAACCTCGCTCTTCCGGTCATGCGCGAAGTTGGCGATCAGAGCGGCGAAGCGGGGACGCTCATGCAAATGGGCTCGGATTACAGAACCTTGGGTGAGCCGCAAAAGGCCCTCGATTATTTCGCGCAAGCGCTGCCTTTGTGGCGCGTCGTGGGTGACCGCCGGAATGAAGCAATAATCCTCAACAACATGGGCACGGTCTATTACCTGCTGGCCGAACCGCAGAAGGCGTTTCACTATTTTCAGCAGGCGCTTCCACTCGCGCGTGCAGAAGGTGATTGGCGCGTTGAGGCCGTGACGCTGATCAACGTGGGAAACGTTTACAACCTTCTGGAAAAACCGGAGAACGCCCTCGAACACCTCGATCAGGCACTCAAACTCGCGCGCGACAATAAGGACAGCAGGATTGAAGCTGCTGCGCTTACGCAAACAGGAAGTGCGTACAGCGCTTTGAATCAGCAGCCCAAAGCCGTCGAGTATTTGGAGCGTGCACTCCAGCTCAGAATAGCCACCTACGATCGCCAGGGTGAGGCGATAACGCTCAATCATCTTGGACGCGTATTTGACTTGTCGAAGGAGCCGCAGAAAGCGTTCGAGAACTATAACAAGGCGCTTCCGATCTGGCGCACTGTGGGCGATCGCAATGGCGAAGTCGCTGCTCTTTACGGGATGGGCCGTGCGGAATCCAAGCTCGGCGAACTTCAGCGCGCGAGCGAACGGACCGGCGCCGCGCTCACCATCATCAACACGTTACGCACCAAAGTTTCCAGCCGCGATCTGCGCGCTTCCTACTTCGCCTCAGTGCAAGACTTATACAAGCTGCACATCGATCTCCTCATGCAGCTTCATCGCCGTGAACCAGCAGCGGGGCTTGACGTTGCCGCGTTGAAGACTTACGAGCAGGCGCGTGCGCGAAGCCTGATGGACATGTTGACCGAAGCCAGCGCCGACATACGTCAGGACGTCGATCCCGCGCTGCTTGCTCGCGAGCGCACGTTGCGCCAGACGCTCAACGCCGAAGCAGAGCACCAGATGCGCATCTTCGGCGCTAAGCGCTCGGATGAATCCGTGAATGCAGTGCGGCGCAAGATAGAAGATTTGTTGACGCAGTTGCTCTCGATCGAGGCGGAGTTGAAAGCTCGTAGCCCGCGCTACGCAGCGCTGACACAGCCGTCGCCGCTAGGTCTGGCGGAGATCCAAACTGCAGTCATGGATCGTGAAACGTTGCTGCTCGAATACTCGCTTGGCGAAGAACGTAGTTATCTCTGGGCAGTGACGGCGAATTCTTTTTCAAGTTACGAACTTCCGCCGCGCGCAGTAATCGAGGCGGCCGCCCGACGCTGCTATGACTTGTTAACTGCGCGGAACCGGTACGTGAAGTTTGAAACAGCGGATGAGAAACGCGAGCGTGTTCGACAGGCGGATGCTGAGTATCCGAATGCGGCAACCGCATTGAGCCAGATGTTGCTCGGACCAGTCGCGGCACAGTTGGGAAGAAAGCGTCTGCTCATTGTTCCTGATGGCGCATTGGAGTATTTGCCGTTCGCCGCGCTTGCTGTTCCGAGTCAGGCATCGACGGCTGCTAGTCGCGCGGTGCAGTTCGTGCCGTTGATGGTCGAGCACGAAGTGACGAGCATTCCGTCGGCGTCAACGCTCGCAGTACTCAGGCAGGAGTTCGACGAACGCGCGACGGCTGAGAAAGTCGTAGCTGTTTTCGCGGACCCGGTGTTCGACAAGTCTGATGAAAGG
>DATNJO010000181.1:0-8333 GCA_035603895.1 Pyrinomonadaceae bacterium | reverse complement strand
ACCTGCGGCTCACCGGCACGCACATCGGTTGCGACACGAGTCACTGCGGCGCCTGTACGGTCGTACTCGACGGAAAACCCGTTAAGTCGTGCACGGTCTTCGCAGTCCAGACGGATGGTCGCTCGATCACCACAGTCGAAGGTCTCGAACAAGACGGCAAACTAAATCCACTACAGGACGGCTTCTTTCAGGAACACGGCCTGCAGTGCGGCTTCTGCACACCCGGGATGTTGATGACCGGATACGCTTTCCTGCAAGAGAACAACGATCCCACCGACGACGAGATCCGTCATGCGATCTCCGGCAACCTGTGCCGTTGCACGGGCTACGTCAACATCGTCAAGGCTTATCAATACGCCGCGCAGAAGATGCGCGAGGGAGGTGCGTGAGTATGGCGCCAAAGACATCGCCCGAAATCGGTGGCATGGGCCACTCCGTCAAACGCAAAGAAGATCCGCGCTTCCTTCGCGGTCTGGGTAACTACGTCGACGACGTAACCCTGCCCGGCATGCTTTATCTCGACATCGTGCGCAGTCCGTACGCGCACGCCACGATCAAAAACATCGATAGCTCGAAGGCGCTGGCGATTCCGGGTGTGCTCGCGGTGATCACCGGCAAGGATTTGGAAAAGTACAACCTTCACTGGATGCCGACGCTGATGTCGGATACGCAGATGGTGCTGCCGGTTGACAAGGTGATGTACCAGGCGCAGGAAGTTGCCGCGGTGCTCGCGACCGATCGTTACATCGCAGCGGACGGAGTCGAAGCAGTCGAGATCGATTACGACCCGTTGCCGGTTGTCGTCGATCCGAAGAAAGCACTGCTTCCCGATGCACCGGTTCTGCGCACTGATAAGAAGGACAAGAAAGACAATCACATTTGGCACTGGGAGTGGGGTAACCGCGACGCGACCGATCAACTATTCAACGAAGCGGAAGTCACAGTTAAAGAAGATATCTACATCCCGCGTATTCACGTTTCTTCCATCGAAACTTGTGGCTGCGTTGCGCACTTCGACAAGGTCAGAGGCAAGTTAACCGTTTGGATGACCACGCAAGCTCCGCACGCGATCCGCACCGTGTTTGCACTCGTCGCCGGACACGTCGGACTTTCCGAAGAAAAAATTCAGATCATTTCGCCGGACATCGGCGGTGGTTTCGGCGGCAAGGTGCCGGTTTATCCGGGATACGTGATCGCGGTCGCTGCTTCTGTGCTGACAGGCAAACCGGTGAAGTGGATCGAGGATCGCATGGAGAATCTCCAGGCGGATTCATTTGCACGCGATTATCACATCACCGCGGAACTCGCGGGCAAAAAGGACGGCACGCTCACAGCACTGCGCATAAAAACACTCGCGGATCACGGTTACACAGACGCGGCCGCAAATCCGTCGAAGTTTCCCGCTGGACTATTTCATGTCTGCACCGGTTCGTACGATCTGAAAGCAGCACACGTCGAAGTCGACGGCGTTTACACAAACAAACCTCCCGGCGGCATCGCGTATCGCTGCTCGTTTCGCGTTACGGAAGCGGTGCACACGATTGAGCGCATGGCCGACGTGATGGCCCACGAACTCGGAATGGACGCGGCCGAGTTTCGGATGAAGAACTTCATCAAGCCCGAGCAGTTTCCGTATAAATCGGCGCTCGATTGGGAATACGACAGCGGCAACTACGCGGCCGCGCTACAGTTGGCGATGGACCGCGTCGGTTATTCCGAGTTGCGCAAGGAACAAGCGGAGAAACGCGCGCGCGGTGAGTTGATGGGAATCGGTATCAGCAGTTTCACCGAGATCGTCGGCGCTGGTCCATCAAAACATTTCGACATCCTCGGTATCAAGATGTTCGACAGCGCGGAGATTCGCGTCCATCCGACGGGCAAAGTCATCGCGCGGTTCGGCACGAAGTCGCAAGGCCAGGGCCACGAAACGACGTACGCGCAGGTCATCGCCGAGGAGCTTGGCTTTCCTGTCGATAGCGTGCTCGTCGAAGAAGGCGACACCGACACGGCGCCTTATGGACTCGGAACGTACGCGAGCCGCAGCACTCCGGTCGCGGCCGCCGCGTGTGCGATTGCTTGCCGGAAGATCAAAGACAAGGCGCGAAAGATCGCGGCGTATCTGCTCGAGGCGCACGAAGACGATCTCGACTGGGAACCCGGAAAGTTCTTCGTCAAAGGCTCTCCCGATCGCGCTCAAACTATTCAACAGATCTCGCTCGCCGCTTACACGAATCATCCGCCCGGAATGGAGGCCGGACTCGAGGCCGTTAACTACTACGATCCGCCGAACCTAACTTACCCCTTCGGCAGCTACATCTGCGTGGTCGACATCGATAAAGGCACGGGCGAGATCAAGATACGCCGCTTTGTGGCGGTAGACGATTGCGGAAACATCATCAACCCAATGATCGTCGAAGGCCAGATTCATGGTGGCTTGACGATGGGTCTCGGCCCCGCGCTTTACGAGGAGATTCAGTACGACGAAAGCGGTAACATCCTGCAAGGCAGTTTCATGAATTACCTGCTGCCGACGGCTGTTGAGACGCCGAATTGGGAAACAGATAAAACCATCACGCCTTCGCCGCATCATCCGCTCGGCGCGAAAGGTGTCGGTGAATCGGCGACTGTCGGCGCGCCGGCGGCGATCGTGAACGCGGTTGTCGATGCGCTGTGGCATCTCGGCGTGCGGCACATCGACATTCCGATCACTTCGGCGAAGGTTTGGAAGTTGTTACGCGACGCTGGTGTGAAGGAATAGCGTCGCGTTCAGAGTTCAGCCTTTAGGCTGCTACGGCAGACAAGCTAAAGCTTGAACTCAAAACTGGAAGCGCAGTTTTGAACATTGACGACCAATGCGATGATTTGCGTGAGCGGGAAGAGCCTTTTGTTCTTGCCACGGTCGTCGCGTACAAGAATCCTCAATCGGCCAAGCCGGGTTCGAAAGCGATCATCAAGCCCGACGGCACAATGTTGGGCTGGATCGGTGGCGGCTGTGTGCAACCGATCGTCTTGCGCGAAGCGAAGCAGGCGTTGCAAACAGGCCAGCCGAAGCTCTTGACGATCAGTCCCGACGCACCGCGTGAAGATTGGAATGGAGTGCAGTCGTTTCGCATGACCTGCGAAGGCGGCGGCTCGCTGGAGATTTATCTGGAACCGTTCTTACCAAAACCCCGGCTCGTAATCCTCGGGTCATCGCCTGTAGCTGAGACGCTCGCACAGCTCGGCGCACTGCTGGAGTTCAAAGTTGTCGCCGTAACGGATCTCAGCAACGCCAGGGATCAGATCGACGATGACAGTTATGTTGTCGTGGCGACAATGGGAAACCAGGATGAAGAGAGTTTGCTCGCGGTTGTCGGTACGAGACCGAAGTATCTCGGTTTAGTGGCAAGCAGGAAGAAGGCGGAAGCGCTGTTTGAGTACGTTCGCGGTGTGGGCACGAGTGAGGAAGATCTCGCGGTAATTAAATGTCCCGCGGGACTCGATATCGGTAGCGAGACGTTGGCGGAGATCGCTTTGAGTGTGGCGGCGGAACTAGTACACATACGCCGAACGGGTTTCAATGAAGTACAAACTATCGCTACTGCGATCGATCCAATCTGCGGCATGACGGTCGATGTCGAGAACGCCAAATACAGTTCCGTGGTTGACGGCGAAACGATCTATTTCTGCTGCCTGCGTTGCAAGGAAACGTTTGATCGGCCGCCGGTCACACAGATTGGCAGAAGATGAGGAAGTTCATCTCGGGATTGATTCTGGGCGCGGGCGCTTCGCAGCGGTTTGGACCACCTAAACAACTGCTGCCGTACCGCGGCACAACAATGCTCGGTTGGGTTGTGGATCAAGTGCAACGCGCCGAGGGTCTCGATGAAGTTGTAGTTGTACTTGGCCGGGCAGCGGAAGAGGTGCGTGAACGAGTGGATTTCGGCGCGGCGCGCGTCGTAGAGAATCCGATCTTCGGTGAAGGCTGTTCGTCGTCGTATCGCGCGGGCATCGCCGCGCTCAATTCCGAATCGACAGCAATCATGATCATACTCGGCGATCTACCGGGCATCACTCCCGAAGCCATCAATCGCCTTGCTGAAGCGTGGCGCCAACAGGATGCGCCCATCGCGCTCTGCTCGTATCAAGGACGCAAGGGCCATCCTATGATCTTCGCACGTTCGATGTTTTCACAACTCGTGGATCTCCACGGCGACAAAGCCGCGTGGAAACTAGTTGACGCAAATGCAGACGCGGTCCAGGAGGTTCACTTCGGTTTCCCCTATCCTGACGATATAAACACACCCGCGGACTTTGAACGCCTGACAACCGGAAGAACAAATTGAGAGATGAGGTAAGACAGATCCAGCGGATGCTGGAACAGCAGGTCTACATTGCCGATGCGGCGATTGCCACCGCGTTGTATTTATCAATGACGCTCGGGAAGCCGCTGCTGGTCGAAGGCCCGGCGGGCGTGGGCAAGACAGAAATTGCCAAGGCGTTGGCAAGTGCACTCGATACGAAGCTGATACGTCTCCAATGCTACGAAGGTCTCGACGCCACGACCGCGCTTTACGAATGGAATTACCCGAAGCAGTTGCTGCATCTAAAACTGGAAGAATCGTCGGCGGCGTCTGAAGCCGAAAAGGAAGCGATGATCTTCAGTGAAGCGTTTTTGCTGAAGCGTCCGCTATTGCAAGCGATCACGGAACACGACCGCGCGCCGGTGTTGTTGATTGACGAGATCGATCGGAGCGACGAGGAGTTTGAGGCGTTTCTGCTCGAAGTGCTTTCCGATTATCAGGTGACGATTCCCGAGATCGGTTCGATCAAGGCTACTCACCGGCCACACGTTGTGTTGACTTCCAATCGTTCGCGCGACCTGTCCGACGCGCTGAGACGGCGCTGTCTGTATCACTGGATCGATTATCCGTCGCTGGAGAAGGAACTGGAGATTGTACGGGCGAAAGTGCCGGCGATAAAAGCCAGTCTTGCAAAGCGGGTCACACAAGTCATGCAGGCCACCAGAACGATGAGCTTGTCGAAAATCCCGGGCGTGGCGGAAACTCTGGATTGGGCCAACGCGCTCGTTGCATTACAAGCTGAAACGTTAGATGAACAGATCGTCGGCGAGACGCTCGGGTGTTTTCTGAAAGACGAAGGCGATATCACTACTTTCAAAACAGAGTTGCCACGGATTTGCACGGATTACACGGATGTCTGATTTGGAAGTAGAGAAACTTGTTGTCTTTTGTCGTGAGTTAAGAGCGCATGGGCTCTCTGTAACACCTGCCGAAGTTGTTACCGCTGCGTCAGCGCTGCAAGTGATCGACACGATCGATCGCGACGAGGTTTTTCTCGGTTTGCGCACGGTTCTCACCACGAGTGTTGACGACTTCCCCGTTTTCGAAGAGTTGTTCAAAAGGTTTTGGAACCGCTCGTCACACAAGCTCATTAACCGGGAAACATTTTCGACGTTGCGCAGTCAAAGCAACGTGCCACGCCAAACACCTAAAGGACTCGCCTTTTTCCTCGAACACTGGGGCAGTTCGTTCAGCTCCGGTGCTCAACCGGTCAAAGTTCCCGGCGCGAGTGACACTGAGTCGGCCACAACAAAAGATTTCAGTGAGTTCACGAACGATGAACTGGAAGAAGTATCGCGGCTCGCCCGCCGGATGGTCAGACGTTTAGCACGAAACCCAAGCCGCCGCTGGCGTCCGGTGAGGCGCGGCCATCGAGTTAATTTGCGACGCTCGCTGCGTTTGTCGTTGAAGACCGGCGGCGAACTGATCGAACTGAGTTACAAGGAGCGGCGGCCAAAGCGCACGAAGCTGGTCGTGCTTTGTGACGTCTCTGGATCGATGGACATCTACAGCCGGTTGTTGCTGCAATTTGTTTACGGACTGCAAAACAGTTTCGCGAAAGTAGAGTCGTTTGTCTTTGCGACTTCGTTGGCGCGCATCACCGGCGAGTTGAAAAACAAATCTTACAAGAGCGCGCTCCATCGACTAGCAACAAATATTCGCGGCTGGTCCGGAGGCACGCGCATCGGCGCCAGTCTCGCCGCGTTCAACGCGCAGTGGCTGCGCCGCATCGATAAACGCACGGTCATAATCATTTTGAGTGACGGTTGGGACACCGGCGACCCGGAGCAATTGGCAGCGTCGCTCTCGCTTTTACAACGACGTGCAGGACGCGTGATCTGGCTAAACCCGCTGTTGGGGAGCACCGATTACGCACCCATGACGCGCGGTATGCAGGCATCACTCCCGTTTATCGACGTATTCGCACCCGCACACGATCTCGCGAGTCTGCGCGCTCTGGAACCGCACCTCGTTTTATAGTTTTTGCGCTTCTTTGTGGCCATGGACGAACTCTTCGACGACATCGAGAAACTAATCCAAGCGGAAAAACGCGTGGCTATGGCGACGCTCGTCGCCACGCGCGGCACGAGTCCAAAACGCGAAGGCGCGAAGATGTGGGTCGGTGAAGAAGGCCGCATCCTGGGTTCGGTTACGATTGGAGGCTGCGTTGACGCACGCGTGATTGCCGAATCGGAACAGGCGCTCTCGTCTTTTAAATCCCGCCTCGTGGAAATGAAACTCGGCAATGAAGACGCCTGGGAAATCGGTTTTTCGTGTGCCGGCGATCTCGACGTTCTGATTGAACCTGTTGACCTGACGCGTTCCGGTAATGTGGTTGAACTTTATCGCGCCGTCCGTGCGGCAGTGGATAAAGGTCAGCGAGCAGTAATCGCTACTCCACTCAAAGACAGCGCGCGCAAACTTTTGGTGTTTGAAGGAAGCCAAAGTTCCGGCTCATTAGGCACGGCGGAACTGGATCGTGAAGCACAAAGAGTCGCGGTTGAACTGATGAGACGAGGCATGTCGAGCACGGTCTCACTCGCGCCGGATTCAGCGCCCGTGTTCTTTGAAGTACATGGTCCACCGCCAACCTTGATCGTCTTCGGCGCCAGTCACGTTGCGATGCCGCTCGTCAGTCTGGCCCACGACCTCGGATTGAAAACAATCGTCGTCGATGGCCGTCCACGCTTCGCCACGCGCGAACGTTTCCCCGACGTCGATCAACTGCTGATCGGAATTCCTTCCGAGATCGCCGAAACACTCAGCTACACGTCTTCAACATTCGTGGTCCTAACAGCGCACGATTACAAATACGATCTGCCCGTGTTGAAAGTCGTACTGCCTGCCCGACCGGCGTACGTCGGATTGTTGGGCAGCAGACGGCGCGGTGCGGCGATTAAGGAATTTTTGCGTGAAGATGGAGTGGACCCGGAATTGTTGGACCAGATTCACGTGCCTACCGGACTGGACATCGGCGCGGAGACCGCGGCGGAGATCGCGCTGAGCATTCTTGCCGAAACCGTCGCGCTTAAATCAGGCCGGCCGGTGGGATTTTTGCGAGACATTAAATAACGACCGCAATGCCTGCGCTTTACAGTGCCATTCTCCTGAACCACTTTCGGCATCCGCGCAACTACGGTAGCCTCGACGCGCCAGACATCAGTAACGAACAGTTCAATCCTCTTTGCGGCGATCGCATCAGGCTCGAACTAAAGTTCGCAGAATCAACAGTTAACGAGGCTCGTTTCAAAGGTGATGCGTGTGCTATCTGTACTGCCGCCGCTTCGCTCCTCACCGAACTAGTCCTCGGTCAAAACTGCGAACAACTTGCCGACATTCCCGATTCGCGGCTGATTTCAGCCCTTGAGAGCGACATTCAGCCCGCCCGGGTGCAATGCGCGCTGCTGCCGCTCGTGGCCCTCCGCGAGGGTTTGAAGGATTACGAATCTGCACTATAATCCGCACACTCAGTAACTGAATCAGGTCAGAGAGGTACGCCAGTATGAAACGTCCGGTAGCCTCTTTCTTTCTCTTGGTCTCTCTGCTTCTACCCACCGCCGCCGGCCAAACGCGGGATCAAGGAGCACGGAAACAGTCGCCATCGCGGAGCAACACGCTCAAGATCTGTCAGGGTGTCGCGCTTCCTGATGGTTACGTGATTGTCGGCTACGTGTCGTCGTCGCTCTGTCCGCATGGAGCGTACCTGTTGAAGAAACAGGACTCGCCGCAAAGACAGGAAGCGCCGCGGGCGAACGCGGTGTCGACTGACACGAACGCCGTGACTACTGCGCCCCGTGAGGCCGCGCAGCCAACGACGCCGACCAGATCGCGTCCGCGCCGCGTGGGTACTGATGGTGAAGTTTTATCGACGACCAATACGGCTCAGGCGCGTCCACCGGTGCTGGGAAACGCTGCCAACATCGCCGTTCCGGTGAGTGCGTCCGCGGAAACTACTCCAACCACTGACCCGCAAACCTCCTCCGATGTCGA
>DATNJO010000180.1:0-4227 GCA_035603895.1 Pyrinomonadaceae bacterium | reverse complement strand
TAAATGCGGCACTCGATCGCATGGCCCGTCCAGCGTACGTCGTCCTGCGTGAACGACAACGGCGCACCTGCGGCCACCGAGAATTGTTCGCGCACGAGATCGAAACCGGTGACGAGTTCCGTAACCGGGTGTTCGACTTGTAGCCGCGTGTTCATCTCGAGAAAATAAAATTCACGCGTCGTGTCAGACAGCAGAAATTCAACCGTTCCTGCGCCCGTGTAATCCACCGCGCGCGCAATCTTCACCGCCTCGTCACCCATGCGTTGCCGCAAGTCAGGATCGTTTATGGGCGACGGACACTCTTCGATCACCTTCTGATGTCTTCGCTGAATCGAACACTCGCGTTCGCCGAGATGGACCACGTTACCGTGATTGTCAGCAAAGATCTGAATCTCGATGTGGCGTGGCCTCTCAACAGCTTTCTCGACGTACAACGACGAATCACCAAATGCCGCCGCCGCTTCCGTCTGCGCAGTTTCAAAAGCCGATCGCAACTCGTGCGCGTCGCTGACGAGGCGCATGCCTTTTCCGCCGCCACCTGCCGCGGCTTTCAACATCACCGGATAACCAAACTCTTCCGCGGTCTTCTCCGCCTCTGCGAATGAACTCAAGGCCTCAACGGTTCCCGGCACGATCGAAACGCCGGCTTCAACCGCCGCGCGCCGCGCACTCGTCTTCGATCCCATGACCTCCATCGCCTCCGCCGCCGGGCCGATAAAGGTTAAGCCCGCTGCCGCAACAGCGCGCGCGAAAGCCGCGTTCTCCGCCAGGAATCCATAACCCGGATGAACTGCTTCGGCCTTTGTCGAAACAGCCGCACCGACCACCGCCTCGATGTTTAAGTAACTCTGACTCGACGCCGCCGGGCCAATGCACACTGCTTCATCGGCCATGCGCACGTGCAGGCTCTCAGCATCCGGCTCGGAATAGACCGCCACCGCGGAGATACCCAACTCGCGGCACGCGCGAATGATGCGAACGGCAATTTCGCCGCGGTTGGCAATCAGGATCTTACGGAACATTCTTTGTACGTTTTGTGCTTCTTTGTGGCATTGTACACGGATCAAACGACAATTGAATTGGCGGGCTGGCGCGGATCGTAGCGCACGATGATCTGTTTGCCGGGCACGTAGTCTCCTTCATGCTGTTGTTGCTGCGCACTGAGCGTCTGCGACGACTCGTAAAGCACGCCGGCCAACTCGTAGGTGTACGTGACTTGAGTGATCTTGCCGTCGAGGTCGGAAAGTGCGTCGATGATGTTGCCGTCTGTCATGCGTCCGGTTTTTGAGAGACGGGCGATGCGTGAGGCTTCGTCTTCAGTTTTCCGGCGGAAACGATCGAGAAACGACATGCGTCGCTATGGTTGAAGGGCTCCTGCTGAAACTGAGCGACCGGCGCCGCCTTTGGCAACGTCTGACCAGCGGACGAGCACGCCATCGCGTCCGATCCAGTCGTCCTCTGTTCCGAGGATCTTGTCTTCGCCGGGCAAGCGCAGTTCGAACTTGGTAAACACCAGGCCACCCGCCGGAACGTCTTCGTCGGCGGTGGAGAGCGAAACCCTGCGAATGCCAACCCGGCGTAGTGGCCGGCCCTGCTCGTTGGCAGCCGCCATTTCGGCTCGGGGCTGATAGCCGTTTGGATCGATTCTGTTAAGCGATTCGGCGATCGAGCCGTAAGGATCCGGAAGACGATCGCGCAGGTCTTTCAAGTCAGCGGGATACGTGTGGAAACGATGTTGGTATTCAAGCGCGGCTGCTTCAAACGTGTGCCAGTCGGCGCGAATCTGTGCTTCCTTTGCGAGTTCGCGCTGGCGCAAACGCGCGGGAACCGTGACGCCAATCAACAACGCAATCAGAAACGCGACTGTCGCCGAAGCGATCAGTCCGCTGCGCGCATACGTCAGTCCGCAAAACTTCGCCGGCTGCTGGCGAATCGAGCGATAGAGCTTTGCGCCAAACCAGAGCGTAACAAACATCACCGGCAGCGAGATCCATTTCAGTCGCCACGCAGCCGTTTCAGCCGCAGCAGCCCACGACCAGAACTCGAACCAACCGGTCCCACGCTGGACCATTGAGGCGATTGTTTGTACGAGGAAGACGAGGACGATCAGTGAACCACTGATCGAGAGAGCCAGGGCGCGGCCGTAGGATGGTAGTTCGTGGGCGGGCCTGGGAAGGGGCTCGCCGACCGCACGTGCGCCGCACTGTTTGCAACCGCTGCTCAGTGCTCCATGAAACTTGAAGCCGCAGCACGGACAAATAGTCAAGGTTCTACCTTTCGATCAACATAGGTCTATAGGACCCATTAACGGCAGCTTGGGCCTCAGCGTTCTCTGTTATTTCTTCCACCCGGTTCAGTTCGCGCCACGTGTGGTACATCCGGTGGGCGAAGGTCCAATAGGAACCGATCGCAAGAACCCATAGAACGGCCGGCATCCGATTGGCAAAGTAATTGGTCGAACCAGGATGAGTGCTGAGTGCTCCGATAATAAAGAGTACGACCCGCTCTGGGCGGCGCAGAAAGCCTACATCACACTTGGGAATCAAGCTCTCCGCCCGGGCGCTAGCGTAGCTTACCATAACCGAACCCATTAGTCCGGCGCCAGCAAGAAAAACGTTGAGCGTCGAATGCGAAGGAAGGTCCCGGGCGTAAAAGACCATGAGGCCCACAAAGACCACCATGTCGCTCAGGCGGTCCAACGAAGAGTCGAGAAAACCGCCAAAACGCGTCACCCGGCCGGAAAGACGGGCCACCTGGCCGTCCAGCATGTCGAACAGATTGGCAACAATCAGCGTGATCCCGGCCCAGAAAAACCAGCCCATGCCAAAGAGAAGACCGCAACCGACGTTTAGACTAACGCCAATAACGGTCAAAACATTTGGACTGATGTGTCCCAGGGCCAGCCAGCGCACGATGGCATCGATAATCCGCTGTGCTCCCCGTCCGATACTTGCCCCAAACATTTGTTAGGTTACGTTTCTCCTCGTTTGCGGGATGTGCATTATGCCTGAAAACCGTCGGAAGTCCACAGATTACACAGAAACGTTACCCTTCCGAACCCGCTGCCAAATCGTCGTGCAGAGTCCGCAATTGCCGGATCTCAAACGTCCGCGCGCCCGCCGGAGTTCGCACCGTGACCTCGTCGCCCTCCTGTTTACCCATCAAACTGCGCCCGACCGGCGAGGTGGTCGAGATTAATCCCTGCGCCGGGTCGCTTTCCTCGGGTGTGACCAGGCGGTAGGTCACTTCTTCGTCCTTTTCGCCGTCGAAAAGTACCAGAGTCGAGCCATACGAAGCCTTGTCGCGCGGCACTTTGTTCGGATCGATCGAAGCGATCTCGCTGATTCTCTGGCGCAACTCGACAATGCGCGCCTTCACCACGTTTTGACGGTCCAGCGCAGCGCGGTATTCGGAGTTCTCACGCAAATCGCCAAACTCGAGCGCGCGCTTGATCTCTTTCGGCAGGTGGATGCGCAGTTCGGTTTCCAGTTCGTCGAGTTCCGACTGGAGTTTTTCCTTAATAGCTCCCTGTGGTGATGACAACGATTTAACCTCTCTACAGCGGCTTATGATAATTGGCTTCGTCAGGAGCGCCAAAGGAAATTCCGGTGTCGCGCCCGGTTCTGACGAGTTGGCCGTGCGGGGGCACAGTCTTGATGTTCTTAATCGCTTCCGTTATCGGCACTGTGACCACGTCGCCCGCTTGCAAGGCAACCATCACGCCGTGTTCGCCATTTGCTAGTGCGCGCACTGCACACGAGCCAAAGTTCGTCGCCAGCATCCGATCGAAAGCATTGGGCCGTCCGCCGCGTTGTAGATGGCCCAGTATGACGCAACGCGTTTCTCGTCCGGTAACTTCTTGCAGATCGCGTTGCAGGTGATTTCCGATGCCGCCGAGTCGTGGCGAGTGCAGTTCGTCGCCTTTGTCCTGGTAGACCAGTTCGTGACCGATCTCGATGGCCCCTTCCGCCACGACAATAATACTAAAATTCGATCCGGCGAGATCGCGTGCGCGAATCTTGTCGGCCACAGTTTGCAGTGAAAACGGAATCTCCGGAATTAGAATCACGTCTGCGCCGCCGGCGATGCCGGAGTGCAACGCGATCCAACCGGCGTGACGGCCCATCACTTCCAGAATCATCACGCGGTCGTGCGATTCGGCAGTGGTGTGCAAGCGGTCCAGTGCTTCCGTGGCGATGTCGAGTGCAGTGACGAAACCAAACGTGA
>DATNJO010000179.1:0-2989 GCA_035603895.1 Pyrinomonadaceae bacterium | reverse complement strand
CCCACGGGTCCAGCCTCAACGCCCCGATCTGGTGGCTAAGGCGATTGTGCCGGACTATTCGTTGAGCTCACACGTCGCGCCCTTGGGTGTCGCCATGTACACAGGCACCGAGCTTCCGGCAAACTATCGCAGCGGTGCGTTCGTCAGCGAGCACGGGAGCTGGGATCGAACTCCTCTTAACGGCTACAAGGTGGTGTTCGTGCCGTTCAACGGCGGAAAACCCAGCGGCCCGGCGCAGGATGTCGTCACCGGCTTTCTCGATGCAAACAATCATGCGCGCGGAAGGCCGGTGGGTTTGGCAGTCGATCGGACCGGCGCATTGCTGATCGCCGACGACGTCGGGGACACCGTGTGGCGGGTGACATCGAGCAATCCCCATTCTGCGTCGAACAATTGACCGGATGCATCGAACGGCATCGTTTCCGTACAGTTGGACGAACGGCGCGGCCAGACTGGGCCGTGCCAAATACCGAACGGAGCTGCACGTTGCCGACGCAACGTGCAGCGGGACCCGGATAAAACCAGCGCCGGGCGGCGGCAGACGCAACGATAGCTGGACGAAAAGCTCCGAGTCGCAATATGATACCAGCGCATTGAACGAGCGCGTCCAGATGTACGGCCAATAGTGCCGCCAACCACCTGGAAAGGCAGCCAGGATGCCTACACAGTCAGCTGTGAGACGGGCAAGACGAGGCCTGGCTGTCCGACCTGTCCTGTTGGTGGTGACCGGTCTGTGCGTCTTCGGGAGCCCGGCTTACTCCCAGACCGGTGGGGGCAAACCGTCGAGTTGCCCTGGCAACTACGACATTGGTTCTCTAGCTCATTTGTTGGGAGACTGGTGCGGCGAGCGAACACGCCTGGAGCAGCGCGGCGTGCGATTCGACTTTCAGTATGTCAGCGATACCCTTTGGGGCTTCAAAAGTCAGCAGAACTCGCAATTTGCGTCCTGGAACCGATTCCGCGCCACGGTCGACATCGATTTTGGCAAGCTGTCCGGGCAGGACGGGTTGTACTTCCACGCGACGGGACTGACGCAAGGAGGCGGCAATCTCGGAATGGATCTTGGGCTTCTGACCGGGCCCAGTAGCCTGGTGAGCTTTAACACGACCCGCCTCGATTCCTGGTGGATCGAGAAGCGATGGCTGGACGATCGTATCGCCGTACGCGTGGGACAGTTTGCGGGCCAGGATTTCTACGGAAACGCACAATACGGGGAGTCCTTCATCAACGGGCCAATATGCGTTGGGTAATTTGGGCACGACCTTCGAGACTGCGAATCCGTTCGCTACCCCGGCCGCAGAGATTCGTATCGTACCGATCAACCATCTCTATCTGAAATCGATGGTGATGGCTGGCGATCCGTCGCCGCTTACGAGCAACCCAACCGGCCTGGTTCCGACGTTCCGCGGCAATCCAGTCCTTGTTTCGGAGATTGGGTTCACTTCGGGTCGGAACGCAACATCGGGCACTGTTGATAACGTCGAGAGCCGGAAAGGGTATTCCGGCCTCTATCAGTTCGGGGTGGCCTATAATCCCGGAGACTTCACAGCGCCCCTCAGCCCAACTCCGCTGTCGGGCAACTATCTCCTGTACTGGAAGGCGAGCCAGGCCCTCTGGCGCGCTGACCCGAAAGAAGCGCGGGGCCTGGATGCGGTGATTGCGATCGACTGGAGTCCGCCGAATGTCAACCGCAACTTCATGCAGCTCACGGCGGGGCTGCGCTTCAACGAGCCGTTGCCTCTGGGTTTTCACAATTCCGTATCGCTGGGCTATGTGAGAAACAGTCTGAGCTCTGATTTCCTCCCTCCGGGCATGGTTGCCTGGAAAATCGAGCACGGCGTCGAACTAAATGTATTGTTGAATTACGGACCATTCCTGGTCCAGCCGGTCGTTCAGTATTACGCCAACGTGGGCGGCATTGGAGGGCAAGCTGTCGTTGCCGGGTTTAGAACGAAGATTGATTTTTAGGAGGAAGACGAGTTCCATGAAACGTAAGTCATGGCCGTGCGGTTCTAGTCATTTGATAGTACCGATTGTGACACAATCGCTTTTTGGCGCCGGCAGTTGAATTGACTGGCGATAGCAAACGCCACTCAATCAACGTACTGAACTAGTCCTCCTCGAAGGAGGCCCTCGTGAACGATCTCTCGGCTACGTATTCGCAAAGAGCCTGCATTTGTCACAACCCGCAGCGGTGGAGAAACTGGTGGCAGCGAGCGGCGGCTGCGACTGGCCGGCGTTCGAGAAATTGACCACTCTGAAGACGTGGGCAGAGCAAGGACCCCCGAAAGGAGTACTTTAACACTACCCGAACGCGCACCGCACGAGATCCTTTCGACGAAGGTCGTAGAAGATCTACGCCCAGGCGACATTGACCAAGATGGAGTATGCGCCTCTACCAGGGCGAAGCCATGGAGAAGATGTTGGCCTTTATCCGGAGCTGAAACGAATGAGTTGCGCAGCGGCTCCGCGATCTGACGCACGGCCGTGCTGGCTTGCTTTGACTGGTTGCAGGGTGGACGTGCACCACCACGCGCGATCTGCCACATGCGGACACACTGCCTTGGGCATCGGCTTGCGTTCGACCAAACCGCCTCAGAGCCACAAAAGCCCAAAAGTAATAGTTAGGATCGTGAGTGGCGCACCAACCTTGAAGTAGGACCAAAAATTCAATTCCACCCCTCGCGCCTTCGCACGCTGGGCGACAATGAGGTTGGCAACAGAACCGACCAGGGTAAAATTCCCAGCCAGCGTCGCCGCCATCGCGACTAAAAGCCAAGCACGTTGTGGATCTTGTAAATTCGGAACGAATGACTTGAGGAGAAGCACGGCCGGAACGTTGCTAACGAGGTTGGACAGCACTGCCGTGACGCCGGCCAAGATTGTTGGGTTATCGAGGTGCTGTCGGGCGATCGCTGCGCTGACATCGGCCGTGATCACCGCTTTTTCGAGTCCACCGATGACGACAAACAATCCGACAAACATCACA
>DATNJO010000178.1:0-5786 GCA_035603895.1 Pyrinomonadaceae bacterium | reverse complement strand
AGACGCGGATCTGCGCAAGGCCCAGCGAGAGATCGAACAAGCGCAACGTGAATTGCAGCGCCAGCAGCGCGAGATTCGCGTGCGCGTGCCCCGAGTGATCATCAACCAGAACAATGGCGACTGGAACAAGTTTTCTAATCAGGAGACGAAGAGTTTTGCCGTCAGCGGTTCGCCGCGCGTGAGTATCACCACGTTCGATGGCCCGGTAACTGTTCGCGGTTGGGACCAGTCGGAAGTTCGTTACACGGCTACCAAGCGAGCCGCCGACGAAGAGAGCCTGAAACAGATCTCCATCAAGGCCGAACAACAGGGACAGGCGATCTCCATCAACGCCGAAAACGTAAACGCCGGCAACGGTAGCGTTCAATTGGAAGTCTACGTTCCGCGTAATTCCAGCCTCCACGTCACATCAGGTGATGGCCCGTTGACCCTCGACGGTGTTTCCGGCGACATTACCCTTCGCTCCGGCGATGGACCAATCACGGTTGTTAACGGTGGCGGCCAACTGCACGTCAATACTGGCGACGGTCCGATCCAGATCAATAAGTTTGACGGTCAGGTCGATGCCCGCACCGGCGACGGTCCAATTGCGCTCGATGGAAACTTCAATGCACTTTCCGCCCGAACCGGCGACGGTGAAATTTCGTTAACGGTTCCGGCCGGTTCGAGTTTCACAATCGAAACCAACGCTGCTGCTGCTGGCATCTCTAACGAGGGTTTCAACGTCGCTGAAGACGTTACTCTTTCGCCACGCGTCAAACGTTGGAAAGTTGGCAACGGCGGCCGCGTATTCATACTGAGAACCGGCGACGGAAAAGTTTTACTGCGGCCCCGTAATTAATTCGCGTTCGCTCTGGAAGATTCCTTGGACCGCGTGCGTCCAAGTGAGCGGGAACCTTTCGGGCAGCTTCAACAACAATAAGCCCGTCTCTTTGGCGTGAGTTTCCCGACACCCGAAGGGCCTTCTCGTTCACGGAGCCCAATGAGATCCTGCATTCGTTCTTTGGGGAGCTTTCTGATCGCTTGCAGTGCGTTTACCGTTTGCGTAAACGCGCAAACGACGAACCCGCCGCCCGCGGCTACACCAACTCCCACCGCAACCGCTGCAGCCGAAACCAAACCTGCTGCTTCTCCGGCTCCTGTCAAAATTGCAAGTAATACTCCGGCTGCCAACGCCAAGGGGAGTTTCGTGGTGCCGGCGGAGAAGTCGAACCCGATAACGATCCCGCGTTTTGATAAGCCGCCCGTCATTGATGGAAAGCTCGACGAGGAGGTCTGGCAGAAGGCGGCCGTGTTGAAAGACTTCTACCAGATTCAGCCGGGCGATAACGTTCCGCCTTCGAAACCGACTGAAGTCCTGATCGGCTTCGATCCAAAGTTTCTCTACATTGCTTTCAAGGCGACTGACGAGCCTGACAAAGTGCGCGCGACTGTGGCCAAGCGCGACAACATCTTTCAGGACGACTACGTCGGTTTCTTTCTCGACACCTTCAACGACAAACGCAAAGCCTTCGAAGTCTTCTTCAACCCGTTCGGAATTCAGGGCGACGGCATTATTACTGAAGGCCGTGGCGAAGACTTCAGCGTCGATCTTTTGATGGAGTCGAAAGGCATCGTTCACGAGACCGGCTACAACGTTGAGATCGCGATTCCGTTCAAGTCGCTTCGCTTCGAAGCAGGCAAGGGAAAGCTGTGGGGGGCGCACTTCTTCCGGCGCATCAAGCGCTTTGAAAACGAGCTCGACTCGTGGATGCCGTTTTCGCGCAGCATCGACAGCAATCTCAGTCAGGCCGGACACCTGACAGGTCTCGAGGGAATCTCGGTTGAACGAACGCTGGAGTTGATTCCGAGTTTGACTGTTTCGCAAAACGGCCGCTTCGTTCCCACATTCGGCGGGTTTCCGCCGAACACCGATCCCGGACGCATCGTGAACGAGCCCGTCGGGCTCGATCTCGGACTGACGGCAAAGTTCATCCCGAGTTCTGCCGTGACTGTGGACCTCGCGATCAATCCTGACTTTGCGCAAGTCGAAGCCGATCAACTTGTAGTCACTGCCAACCAGCGCTTCCCGATCTTCTTCCCGGAGAAGCGGCCGTTCTTTCTCGAAGGCATCGAGATCTTCCAGACGCCGATCACCGCGGTTCACACGCGCGCGATTGTCGATCCCGACATCGCCGTGAAGACCACTGGTAAGAAAGGCCGCAATACGTTTGGATTGATGGTCGCGAGTGACAATGGACCGGGAAACCTCAGTGCCGACGATCGTGGTGCTTTGAATGGCTGTCTTGAACTACGTGCGTTCGATCCGAGCGAGGTTTGCAACGCCCAGAAGATTCTCGACAAGAATGCCTACATCGGCGTGCTGCGTCTCAAACGCGACGTTGGCAAAGAGAACTCGCTCGGCATGGTGGCGACGAGTTACAACTTCATCGAGAAACATAATCAGGTGCTGGGATTCGATGGACGTTTTCGTCTCGACAAGCAGACGACCGTAAGCTTCCAGACGCTTGGCACCACGTCGCGCAACTTCTTTTTCGATGCGAACGACGGCGAGACCAGGTATCGCACGGGCAACGGGTTTGGTTATTCGGCTGATTACAACGTTTCGGGACGCAACTGGGGTTGGGAACTGTACGGCGAGGGTTTCACGCAGGATTACCGTGCTGACGTTGGTTTCGTGCAGCGGACTAATTCAAACTTCAATCTCGCTTTCCTGCGTTACAACTCGGATCCGAACCCGAAGAAGAAGATCATCTCCTATCACATCCACACCGCTAATCACATCGACTACGACTGGCAGGGCCGGATGTACATCTGGGAGAGCGAAAACCTGATGGAACTGCAACTGCCGCGCAGCAGTTGGGTTGGTGTTTGGTGGGAACCGGGTTACGAGCGTTTGTTCGATCACGAGTTTGGCCCCACGCGCGAAGCGAAGCCGTGCAATCCGTTTGGAGTTGTGAACGGCTGTACCTTCTACGGCGAAAGCAACGAGCGCGCTTCAAACAAGCAGCACCTGTCGTTCTACGGTGGTTCCAACTTCAGCAAAACGATTCAATTTAACGCACAGGTGATTCAGCGCTGGGGCCACCTCGATTTCGATTTTGGTAACGGTGACAAGTATCCGCGCGTCAGTCCGGCGGCTTTGGCTCTTGGGCAATTGGCGCCACTCGATCCTGGACGTGGTAGTTTGTTGCAGTTCAACGGCAGCATCACTTATCAGCCGACGAATGAGCTGCGGACTTCGTTCGGCATCAACTCGCAAAGACTGCGACGCTACGACACGGATCGCGTCGCTTACGCAATCAACATTCTGACAACGCGCGGCACGTATCAGTTCACCAAGGCGAGTTTTGCGCGATTGATTCTCGACTACAACACGCTCGACTCCCGTTTGCGAGCGCAGGCGCTGTTTGGTTGGACGCCGAGTCCCGGAACTGCTTTTTACGCCGGCTACAACGACGACCTGAACTACGCCACCCGTCACCCCTTCACACGTGACGTCGTCCCGGGCTTCCGCCGCAACTCGCGGACCTTCTTCATCAAGATGTCCTATCTGATCCGGCGCGGTTTCTAGGCGCGCATTCGATTCGGTTTGTACGCCCGAGCCTTTGGGTTTTACACCGGAGGCGTTCGCTAATTGCTTCAACCCTGGGTCACGAGAAAGAGAGAAAAAACCAACGCCGAAGGTGTTGGCAAGAACTCGCAGATCAGTTCGCCAACGCTTTCAGCGTTGTCCCGTTTCTTTCCTTATTACCCAGGGTTGAAGCAATCCTGGGCTGAAATTAGCGAACGCCTTCGGCGTTTCAGGTGCGCTTACCAGCGTGAATCGTAACTGTTTGTAACCTGGAGGCGCTCTTCGGTGTCTGTAACTTCGAACGCTTCTGCGTCGCTACACAATCTAAAGTCGTGTTGCTTAGAGAATTCTAACCAGTCGAAGACCCCATTATTTGGTTGGGCCGACTGCGTGTTAAACTCCACCGAATGTCTAACTGGCTGAAAGCATTTCTATTTGTATCCTCGGCACTCTTTTTCGTATCGTGCAAAAGCGACTATCAGGCTTCGCAACGACAAGGCCGCACAGGCGATAATCGAACTACCCGACAAGTCAAAACTACCGCGGTGGCGGAGACGCCGTTTGGCGAGACTGTCACCGCCAACGGTACTCTTGCCGCCTTCGATCAGACCACTGTCAGCGTGAAGGTTCCCGGACGAGTGCGAACGATCTCGGTCGACCTCGGATCGGTCGTCCGCCGCGGACAAGTGATCGCACAAGTCGATTCGCAGGACTACAACCTCCGCGTCCAACAAGCTGAAGCAGCGCTGGCGCAGGCACGCGCGCGTCTTGGTCTGTCTCCTGAGGGCAACGACGATCGAATCGATCCCGAACAAACTTCCACCGTGCGCCAAGCCCGCGCAGTCTACGACGAAGCGAAATTCAATCGCGATCGAGCGGCGCGATTGGTCGAGCAGGGCGTGATCGCAAAGGCGGAGTTTGACTCGGCAAACGCGACCTTCAAAGTCGCCGAAGGTCGCTACCAGGACGCTTACGAAGAGGTTCGCAACCGCCAGGGCATACTCGCGCAACGTAAGTCGGAACTCGACCTCGCGCGACAACAATTAAAAGACACTGCGGTCATTGCACCGTTGGACGGAATCGTGCAGGAGAAACGGGCGAGCGTCGGTGAGTATATGGCCGCCGGTGCGCCGCTCGTGAACATTGTCCGCATGGACCCGTTGCGTTTGCGCGCGGAGATTCCCGAACGCGAATCCCGCACTGTGCGCACGGGCCAGGATGTTCGCGTGACGGTCGAAGGCGACACGAATGTTTATCTCGGAAAGATCATGCGTTTGAGCCCGGTGATTGCGGAACAGAACAGAATGTTGATGGTCGAAGCCGACGTTCGAAACAATGGGACGTTACGCCCCGGTTCTTTTGCGCACGCCGAGATCGTGACCAACGACGCAAAGATGGCCGTGACGGTGCCGAACAACGCGATCGTGACGTTCGCGGGCATTGAAAAAGTTATTTTGGTTCAGAACGGAAAAGCCCTTGAACGCCCGATTACAACCGGACGGCGCGGCGCTGAATTCACGGAAATTGTTGCCGGTGTGAATGTTGGCGATAAAGTAATAGTCGATCCGGGCAACCTACAGTCGGGTCAGGCTGTCGAAGTTGTCGAATAGGTCCTATAGGGCCTATACGCCCTATTAAGAAAGCGCAAAATCCAAAGTGCAGAAGTTAGCCGAGATATGTATTCGCCGTCCTGTCTTCGCTTCAATGATCGTCCTTTCGCTGGTTGTTGTTGGAACAGCGGGCTTTTTCAAACTCGGCGTCGATCGCTTTCCTTCAGTTGACGTGCCGACTGTTTCGGTTCGCGTCGGTTTGCCCGGCGCCGCACCGGAAGAAGTCGAATCACTCGTCACCCAACCCCTCGAAGAAGTAATCAATACAGTCGACGGCATCAGCGAACTGCGTTCGGTTTCAGGGCAGGGAAGCGGATTCGTCATCGCCACTTTCAAACTCGATCGCGATCTTGAATCTGCTGCTCAAGACGTTCGCGATCGCGTCAACTCGCTCGGCCGGCGGCTTCCGGAAGACGTAACGCCGCCCGTGGTCCAGAAATTTGATAACGACAGCACTCCGGTTCTGACAGTCGCTCTTTCCGCGGATCGTTCACTGCGCGAACTCACTGAGCTCGCTGATAAGGTAGTTCGTGTTCAGCTCGAGCGCGTCGGTGGCGTTGGTGAAGTACGCGTAGTCGGCGGTCTCGATCGGGCGATCAATG